>JALTMR010000513.1 GCA_027001525.1 Gammaproteobacteria bacterium | reverse complement strand
AAATTACTCTGAGAGAAGACGCCCCGATCCTTCCTGATACCGGTGCGAGAAACGGTGATTTCGACTTTCCCACCGGCTCGGTCATCATCAAACATTTTTTCAACGGCCCCCGTATTGTCGAAACACGACTTCTCATGAAGCATGCCAACGAGGGCTGGAAAGGCTACGCCTACGAGTGGAATACGGAACAAACTGACGCCACTCTGCTAACCGGAACGGATGCTGCGAATGGCAAACAGACTTCTCTCCCCCACTACTTCCCCAGTCGCACTGAATGCATGGAATGCCATACGGGGGCAGAGGAAGAGTTCACAGGCGTCGCTGCCGCGCGAGTCGCACTGGGACCAGACACACTGCAACTGAACTACGCCCTGAATTACACCGACGGCAGTAGTGAAAATTTTCTCGACGCACTGGATCGACTCGGTTTTTTCAGTACCCCACTAACCACAGAATACAAGCAAGCAAAGCTGGTCGCACTGAATGACACCTCCGCCAGCGTCGAAGACCGAGTGCGCAGCTACCTGCATGGCAATTGCTCCGGCTGCCACCGCACCGGTGGCCCGGCAGGAGGCATGGCCGACCTCCGCTATAACACATCATTTAAAACCGGCAATGTTTGTGGCGTAACACAGGGCGCATCCGAGAAATTTCCCAACAACAATATAGAACTTATCAAACCGGGTAATGCATCACAATCCGCACTGTTTCTGCGAATCAATCTCGATAGCGCCAGCACTGATGCCGCACTGATGATGCCACCAGTCGGTCGAGCCACTATTGATAACGAAGCCGCATTGCTAATCGAGAGCTGGATAAACAGCCTGTCGAGCTGTTCTGAGGTGTGGTAATAAAAAAAGAGAGGTTGAACTAAACAGGGCCGCGAATGTGGCCCTTTTTGTAGTGTGCAGACAAAGCGATCTAAAACTTGCTCAACATCAACTTCACATCGTGGTCAAACGCCTCCAGCTCTTTCTCGATCTCGAAGCCTTCCTCGTAGAGTGCCAGTGATTTTTGCACGGCGTCCTGTAGCGCGTTCATCATCGTCTCCTCCTGCTCCTCCGTCAGGCCGAGGAACATAAACGATTTTTCGATGCTGGCTGAGAGGCCATCCATCACCTTCATGTTCTTCTCCTTGTTTTCGCCGTACTGCATTTTGAAGCTCATCAATACATCTTCAGAGCGCTCCATCATCTTGCGCAGTGCCTCGCGCTGTCTGGCCAACACCAGGCTTTCGTCCAGCGAAGCCAGCCGGGCGTCGGCCCCCTCCACCAGTAGGGCCACATTGTCCTTGATACGGCCATACATATCCGGGTCATCCATCGGCATGTTTTTGATCAGCAGCGATATCTTGGGGTAGTTAAACGCGGTGCGACAACCGAAATCGAAGATCCGCTCCTGCTGCTCCATACGCGTCAGCAGCGTCTCTTCCAACGACGTCACCGCCCCCTTGTCACCGAGATAGACCGTACCGAAGCGACCCCGGATCTGGAGTATGCTTTTCAGGCCATACTCGTTCATCGCCTCAATCACCTGGGTCGCAACCTCATCATAGCTCTGACAGGTAAAACTTTGGCGCAGGAACTGCAACACTCGCCCCAGTTCGCCGGTACTGGTCATGGCGGTCATGGCCGTCTGGAAGGCGGCGCTGGCGTCCTCCTTCAGGGCTTTGGCCTGCTCGATTTTGTCGATGGCGATTTTCAGTTTGGTCTGCAGCTCCTCGCCATAGAAGGGCTTGACGATGTAGTCATCACCGCCCGCTTCGTAGCCTTTGAGGCGATCTTCCAGATCATCGGCGGCGGAGACGAAGATGATCATGATATCGCTCAGCGATTCGTCCGCCTTGATCTGGCGGCAGACATCCAGACCGCCAATGCCGGGCATCTCCACATCGAGCAGCACCACATCGGGCTTGTCAGCCTGAATCGCCTTCAGCCCCTCTTCACCCGAGGGGGCGTAGTTAACGGTGTAACTCTCGATTAACGAGTCCTCCACCAGATCAAAGGTCATCGACTCATCATCCACTACAAGTACGGAATATTTATCTGCCATCTCTCCTGCCTCTGCCTTGTTCACCTGACTGTGTCAGCCAAGGCGTTGAACGCTACAAAAATAAACTCAATTCGTGCCGCGACGCTTAAACCAACGCCTGTGACAGCCGGGCAATCAGCGGCTCCAGCTTTGCCACCACGCTCTCCAGGTGGCCGGCGATGGCGTCATCACCCTCACCGTTGCGACAGGCCTGCTCCAGCCGGGCGGCGGCAGCCTGTACATCACGGGCACCGATGTTGCCGGAGACCCCTTTGAGGGTGTGGGCAATGCGGCGCGCCGCTTCGCTATCGGACGCGCCGCGAAAATCGGCGCTGAACTGGCCCTGGCCAGCGATGTATTTTTTCAGCAGCCGCTGGTAGAGCGACCACTTGCCATTGCAGATGGCCAACCCCTTCTCCTGATCCAGACCGTCGATGGGCGCCAGCCCCTCGCCGTCGGTGGCCACCGGCGTAGCAGGCATGCTCACCTCGGC
>JALTMR010000512.1 GCA_027001525.1 Gammaproteobacteria bacterium | reverse complement strand
TGCCAGACACAGGCGATTTTGTCGAACGCCTCATACCAGAGCGAGATGCTGCTGTCGCCCATGCCATGGGTATTGCGACTGACACTGGCGTACTCGTTTTCGTTCCAGACGTAGGGCACTACTGCCGAGATCTGCCAGCGCGGTGCCAGACGATGGGCGTAGCCGACATTGAGGCGATACTGGTTCAGGTCAGAGCCCTGAGGGTCGGCCGTCCACCCGCCGTCCTGATTCCAGAAACCGTCGTAGCTTTCCGCACTCACGCTGACATCCACCATCGCCTGGGAAAACTTGGGTAGCAACAGCGAGCCGGAGGAACCACCACCGCAACACGATGCGGCATAGAGAGGGGAATAAAAAGCAAGCGCAGCACTGCCAAGCAGCACGGCGCTTGAAACGCGATTGATGGAGCGTTTAAAACACATTGGCCATCACCCCTACATCGTCGCACTGGCGGGGGTGACGATAAACGTGGCGTAGCCATTGACCCCGTCCGGGCTCTGGCCGTTAGTGGTCTTCTGTTCACCGTTGACGCTCAAGCGCACATAGAGCTCACCTGTCTGACCGCCGCTGAGCCCGTCGAGGCCTGTGGCACGCCAGTAACCGCCGCCCTCTTCCGTCGCCGCAAGCCAGTGGCTGGCGTCGCTGGACACCTCAACAAGAACACTGACGACGGTCAACTCGCTGTTCATATCCCCGGCATTGAGCACCGTGGTGCTGGTAAGCGCAGGAAAGCTCATCATGCTCTCTCTGGCGGCCACAAAGAGTTCGAAACTGTAGTTCCCCGGCACACCACTCAGTTCGGAGCGAAACAGGAAGTAGTCACGCGACACCGGGTTACCTTCCATGTCGGTGAGCGTATCCGTCACCCCCTTGAGTCTGGCATGGGTCGTGTCCCCCATGGCCATCATCACCTCGGGGTGGAAGATGGCAATTTCGTCCGTTGCACCCGCAATGGTCAGCTTCAGCTCCCAGTCACCCATCGCCACGCCGTTCATGCTGCTCGGCATGAGGTAAAACAGAGTGCAGCGATAGGTGCCCGCGGTGGTGCTTTCACTGCATCCCTCCAGCGGCGAACTGTGTGTTCTGTCAGTCATGTGCATAAGCGGCATCAGGCTGATACTGAGCCCGCTCTGCGCCACGCTGCCGGTGGCGGCATCGGTCACACGAACCAGGAAGGTGCTCTTGCCCTGCATCGCCTCCGTTTCAGCCGTCAGGTACTCCACTCGATAGCTGTCTGTCAGCACCACAGAGGGGGTGGCGGTATCACCCGCGTCAGCGGAACTATCCCCCCCGCCACAACCACTCAGGCCCAGGGTGAGCACAGCGACCCAAGGGAGCACTGCAAAGCGAGGAAACGAAACGGGGAACATGGCGCACTCCTGCAAAAAAAGATAGATGAAGATCAGTGGCCGCTATCTTAGGCAAGCACCTGCAAGACGGGAATGTGACACAGTGTCGCGCGACAAATTGCCGCACCCCGCTGCCCGCCACGCCGCAGACGGGCGAGCTGTGCAAATAAATTGTCAACCATTGCTCTCTTTATTCCGATAAGGATGTGTCAGCCCCCGGAATGCAGTTGGAGGTGGGCTTAACCTCGTTAACCAAAAGGAATTCATGGCGTGCCCCGCAAAGGTGCTATCCGCAGTCTGCTCAGCTCGGTACTCAACAGCTACTCCGACATCTTTTTTATTCAGGGGATGTGGGCGGGTGCGCTGATTCTGGCCATCACGCTGTTGAACTACAATGCCGGAATCTCCGGGCTGCTCTCCATGCTCTCGGCCTACGCCGTCGCCCGCCTGCTGGGCTATCAGTCAACCTTTCTCAGCAGCGGCTACTTCACCTACAACGCGCTGCTCGTGGGGCTGGCCATCGGCTACGTCTTTCAGTTGTCTCTCCTGAGCCTGGTGATGGTGGCCATTGCCGGCAGCCTGACGCTGCTCATTACCATCGTTCTGGCCCAGGCGTTCTACCAGCTGTTCGGGCTACAGATTCTGAGCATCCCCTTTATCGTCGTCAGTGTGCTGGTCTACCTGTCGGCCTCCAGCTTCACCAATCTCTACGTCCTCGGGCTCTATGCACAGCCGCAATTTCTCGACCCGGGCTGGTTTCCCTTCTGGCTCAGCGGCTACCTGAAGTCCCTGGGGGCGATTATCTTTATGCCCAACGAACTGACCGGCCTGCTGCTGGCGCTGCTACTGTTGATCAGCTCCCGGGTGCTGTTTTTGCTGTCCATCAGCGGCTTTATGCTGGGCATCTCGATCTACGGTGCCTTCAGCGGTTCGATAGAGAGCGCAGCGCAGGATATCAGCGGCTTTAACTACATTCTGATCGCCATGGCGCTGGGGGGAATTTTCAACATCCCCTCGCTGCGCAGCTACGGCATCGCCTTTCTCGGAGTCGCCTTTGCGACGCTGATCTCCAGCGCCGGCCATGTCTTCTGGTCGCAATACGGGCTGCCGGTGTTCACCCTCCCCTTTACCATTGTCACCCTCAGTTTTATCTATGCCCTGAAGCTGCTGCGCTATC
>JALTMR010000511.1 GCA_027001525.1 Gammaproteobacteria bacterium | reverse complement strand
AACGCAGTGGCGGCGAATTTGTGGCGCTCCCTCCGGGCAAAGCGCTCATCCCCCATCTGCGTTGTTGTGTTTTCTCGACGTAGGCCCGCTATGCCTTCAAAAACACGCCTAGCAGCTGGGGGATGAGAACTTTGCTATATGCGCGTATTGTTCGTTACACCACACTAGCCCCACGCCGGGACGGCCTGCTCGTCCTGCTGCTCGCCGCGCTCACGCTGCCTCTCAACGCCGCCATCACCGCCGCTGCCGGGCTGGAGATGCACTTTGACGAGGCACAGTACTGGGAGTGGTCACAGCAGCTCGACTGGGGCTACTACTCCAAAGGGCCGCTGATCGCTTGGCTGATTGCCGCCGGTGAAGCACTTTTCGGCCACGGCGAGTGGCAGACGCGCCTTTTCGGCTGGGTGGCCCACGCCATCACCATTGTGCTGGTATTCCACTTCGCCCGGCAGGTCTGGCAGAGCCGCCGCGCCGCCTGGTGGGCCGCACTGCTGTTCGCCACCACCCCGCTCTACTTCGTTCTCTCACTGGTGATGACCACCGACAACCTGATGCTGCTGTTCTGGACCTGGGCACTGTGGGCCAGCTATCGCGCCCTGATCCTGAACAAAGAGAAAGCCTGGTATGAGTGCGGCGCCGCTATCGGCCTGGGGGCACTGACCAAACTGAGCATCGGCCTGCTGCCCTTCATTGTCGGACTGCTGGTGCTGGGGCAAAAGAGGTGGTGGCACCACCTGCGCAGCCCCCATTTGTGGCTGTCACTGGCGTTGATGCTGGCCCTGATGAGCCCGATGCTGATCTGGAACTTCAATAACGACTGGGTCATGCTGCGCCACGACAGCGCCCACATCGCCAGTGATGGCCGCTCGCTCAGCTCACTGGCGATCTTTGTGGCGGGCCAGTTTGTGGTTCTCTCCGTCATCATCGCCCTCGTTGCCACCTGGGCACTGGCCAAAAAAGCACCGCACGAAGGCGCACGCTACCTCAAGGCCATCACCCTCGGCCTGATGCTCTTTTTCCTCTGGAAAGCCAGCGGCGGCAAGATACAGATCAACTGGGCCGCCGCCACCTACGTCAGTCTGCTGGTTCTGCTGGCGGGAGTGACCATCGACATGAGCAAGCGCCTGCGAACCGTCCTCGTGACCGGCGTCAGCTTTTCGCTGCTCTTCACCGTCGCCCTGCTCTTTCCCAGATCATTTGGATTCGACGGTCTGCAAGACCCGTTCAAGAAAAACAAATATTGGCGAGCACCACTGGCGAGCCTGGCAAGCCAGCTCCCGCCTGCCGACTTCATCCTGACAGATACCTACCATCTGGCCGCCGAACTGGCCTACTACTGGCCCGAGCCCCTGCCCGTCTACATCACGGGCAGCAGCCACCGACGCTACAACCAGCACGACCTGTGGCCCGGTATTGAGAGAGAAACGGGGAAGTCCGCGCTCTACATCATCGCCCGGCCCGGCGTACACCCCTCCCTCAACAGCGCGTTCCAGCGCTGCGAGCTGAAAGCCACCTTGCCCGTCAAAGCATGGGATGGCCAGGTGGTGAGAACGCTAAAGGGCTACTACTGCGAAAATTACCAACACATCGACTGGCCTCAGCCCAGCCGCTACTGAGATGCCATCAAGGCAAGCTATTGAGTGGGGGCCTTACCCGGTCTCTTGTGAGGCGCAGCAACCAGCGGGTTGGTCACCACCCAGTCGTGACCTGCCTTCGGCAGCGCCAGAACCAGTTGCTTGACAAACGGCATCCTGCGGCAGTGGTCAGGGCGCAGCCGGACAATAGTCAGTCGATTCGGCTCCTTCCATACCACCTCGAAATCCTGACGCCGGGTGCACCCCCGGCTGATGACGCCCACCTCAATCTGGCCGGCCTTGACCACCACGCTGTGCAGCGGCTCATCGGCTGCCTGAACACTTTTCATCGCTGCCCCACTCCCACCGGCAAAACAACCTGACAACAGTAACGCCCACAGTGCCAACGCATACTTCATTGCCGCCTCCTGCGCCGTACTGTGCCCGCCATCAGCAACGCCAAAATGGCATACCCCCCCAGACTGCCGCCGCCATGTCCGCTGCTGCTGTTCCCGCTTACGCCAAGCGCCCTGTTGATCCAATCACCGTAATTGGCTACCCGGGTATAGACACCGGGCTTGCCCGGCAAGGCGCACCCCAGCCCCCAACTGACAATGCCGACCTGAAATAACGAACTGTTGTACTCGTAGAGCAGCGGCCCGCCGCTATCCCCCACACAGGAATCCCGCCCACCGGTCACAGCACCATTCGTTACCACGCCGGCGCAGAGCATATTACCGGTCAACTCGCCCTCCAACAGGTCACTGCATATATCGGGAACGATGTAATCCACCTCTGCCTCCCATAACGTTTTGGGGAAATAGGGCTCAACAGACCAGTCGGGACCGGGATCGGCCTTTGCCCCCCACCCCACCACCGTCAGCGGCATATAGCCATCCAGTGAATTCATGGTCACCGGATCCACCAGCGTCACCGTCGGTGCGGTAGAAGAC
>JALTMR010000510.1 GCA_027001525.1 Gammaproteobacteria bacterium | reverse complement strand
CCACACGAGTGATCAACCCATCGGTTTATGTGTCGCTATGGTACTTTCAACACTCATTACCCAGCAGCTGGAAAAGATATCCCTGGCATGTCCCTGGCTAAAACGCATCGGTTTATGGGGCTTTCTGTTCTTTCTGGTAAAAGGTTTGCTGTGGTTGGTCGTGCCGTGGGCGTTGATCCACTTCGGCATTGGCGAATAATCGAATAGGCATATACATAAAAAAGCCGCTGCATTGCTATTGTGCAGCGGCTTTTTCAATTGGGTAGTTGAGAGCGCCCCTAATGATCGTTGTTGAGGCTCTCTGCAACGTAGAGTGTGTTTTGCAACAGCGTGGCGATGGTCATCGGGCCGACGCCGCCGGGCACGGGTGTGATCCATCCCGCGCGCTGTGATGCCGCGTCAAAATCCACGTCGCCGCAGAGTTTGCCGCTATCGAGACGGTTGATGCCGACATCGATAATGATCGCGCCCGCCTTGACCCACTGGCCGGGAATGAAGTTGGGGCGTCCCACCGCCACGACGACGATATCTGCCCGCCGGACGTGGCCTTCCAGGTCTTTGGTAAAACGGTGGCAGGTGGTGACGGTACAGCCTGCCAGCAGCAGTTCCAGCCCCATGGGGCGGCCGACGATGTTGGAGGCTCCGACGATCACCGCCTCCTTGCCGCGCAGATCCTCCCCGGTGTGTTCCAGTAACGTCATGACGCCCCAGGGCGTGCAGGGGCGCAGCTTGGGAATGCGCTGTACCAGCAGGCCGATGTTATAGGGGTGAAAACCGTCCACATCCTTGTCGGGGGTGATGCGCTCGATGACCTTTTCTGAATCGATGTGCGGCGGTAACGGCAGCTGCACCAGGATGCCGTCGATTTCGGGGTCGGCATTGAGCTGATCGATGATGTCGAGCAGGGCTTGCTCTGTGGTGTCTGCCGGCAGATCGAACGACTTGGAGAGGAACCCCACCTCGGCACACGATTTGCGCTTGTTGTTGACGTAAACCTGCGAGGCGGCGTCTGATCCTACGAGTACGACGGCGAGTCCGGGGGGGCGCTGACCATTGGCCAGGCGGTGGTCGACACGCTGTTTAACGTTTTGGCGGATGCCAGCGGCAATGGCTTTGCCATCGATGATTTTGGCAGTCATGGGCAGGGTCAGCTCGCTACAGAGAAAGCGCGAAAGGATACCAGAATTACGCCCCGGGCAGAATGGGGTTGGCCGGGCCGGCTCGCGTTATACTCACGTCCTTTTATGTCGTTTACAGCAGATGATGACGCAAGACCGCAATTTTGATGATTTGGCCGAGCGCTTTGCGCGCAATATCTACGGCAGCGCCAAGGGTGAGATCCGGCTGGCAGTGGTATGGAATCATCTGACAACGCTATTGCCCCGCCTGCAACAGGGGCCGCCGCTGCGGATTCTCGATGCCGGTTGTGGTTTTGCCCAGTTGGGCCTGAGGCTGGCGCAGCTGGGGCATGAGGTGGTGCTCAGTGATCTGTCGCAGAACATGCTGGCGGGGGCGAAGGAGCAAGCGCAGGCCACCGGCGTCGGAGAGAATGTTCAGTTTGTGCAGACCCCGGTCCAGGCGTTGAGCGCCACTGAGCTGGGTCAGTTTGATCTGGTCCTGTTTCACGCCGTACTCGAATGGCTGGCGCAGCCGCGCGCCACCCTGCATCAGCTGCTGGGGCTGCTCAAACCCCAGGGACACCTCTCTTTGATGTTCTACAATCGCGACGCCCTGGTCTTTCATAACCTCAAGCGGGGCAATTGGCGCAAGGTGGCGAGCGGTGAGTTGCAGGGGCAGGCGGGCGGTCTGACACCCTACCACCCCTTGACGTTGGGGGAGGTGGAGTCGTGGCTCGATGAGTGGCAGATGGCGCTGCTGGGGCGCGCAGGGGTTCGCGTGATATACGACTACATGCCCCGCGCCATCCGCGACAGCCGCCCGTTGGCGGAGATGGTGCAGCTGGAATTGCAATACGCAGAGCGCGAGCCCTATTTGCGGATGGGGCGTTATCTGCACCTGCTGGCACAGAAAAAGGGAGGGGAGTGATGAAATCACCCGTGGATAAAATGCTCGATCAGCACAGGGCGCTGGTGCAGTCGGATCACATGAAGGTCGCTTCTCATGTGCAGCGCAAGGATGGCGAGTGGCTGATTAACACCCTGATGATCGAAGGCTACGATGTGCCGTTCAAGTACAAGCGCCAGAAAGTGTATAAAAATCTCAAGGGCCAGCGGGTCAATATCACCTACTACCCGGCGACAGAGACGGTGGCGGGATTCGAGATGGAGGTCATGAAGGTGGTGAGAGTCAAAGTCTCGTAGAGACTGCGCTCCTCTGGCGAGTTTGAAAAGCGGCGGTAGCCGTACCGTAAAGGTGCAGCTGCCGCCTTTTTGATTCCGCCTCCCTAGTGGTCCATGCGGAAAATTATGTAACTGTTCGCCTCGTGAGAAGGTACAGCTCTGTGTTGGCAAAACTCGAAATGGAACCACCATTCCAGCGTTTTGCCGCCTTGATCTGCACCTTCTCACTG
>JALTMR010000509.1 GCA_027001525.1 Gammaproteobacteria bacterium | reverse complement strand
ATGCAGCACCACGGAGGCCACCACAGCATCAACGCTGCTGTCCGCCAGATCGAAGTGGGGGTCGTGAAGGTCAGCGTCGACCACCTCACAGCGGGGCGGCAACTCGCCCATGGCCGCCAGCATGTACGGCGCACACTCCACACCCACGACACGGGCGGCGGGGTAGCGCTGCACTACATCGCGCAGAAAGAGGCCCGGGCCGCTGCCCAGGTCCATGATCACGGGCTCGGCAGAGAGCACCGGCTCGATCTGCTCCTGCCACACCTGCCAGAATGCTTCATTAAAGCGCCCGTCGTAGGTCTCTTTCATCAACTCGGCGAACCACTCGCCATCGCGGTGGTGTTTGGCCAACACCTGACGCGTCTTCTCAATGTCCATCTTCTGCTCCTCCCCCGGTTGGATCGATCCAATCGCTACAGGCGCCCGCGGCGATCCTGCAACATGAAACCCTGCAACAAGCCGTCGTGCTGCTTGCTCAAGGCGATGACTTTAAACAGCTCCCCCATCTCGTTGGGCTGAGTCAGCTTTTTGATCTGCTGCGTTGTGTCGAGATGGCGGCGTACCTCCCCCTCGGGCTCCAGCTCAGCCAATTCGGCCAGCCCGCAGCCCAGGAGAAAATGGGCCTGGGCGGTATAGCCCGCCACATCGAGGCCGGCACCCACCGCCGCGTGGGCAATGGCGGTGAAATCGACGTGGGCGGTGATGTCCTGCAGCCCCACAAGAATCAGCGGGTCAGCATGGGCCCGATGGCGATAGTGGCACATGAGGGTGCCGCTGGTGCGCTCCGGGTGGTAGAACTCGTGCTGCGGAAAGCCGTAATCAATCAAAAGCACCACCCCCGCCGCCATGAATTCGGCGACGCTTCGCACCCAGGCATCCCCGGCCAGGTTCACTTCGGTGACATAGCCGGGGATGAAGGGCTCGTTCCCCAGCTCCTGCTCCAGGCGCTTCAGGTGCTGACCCAGCTCGGGGCTGCTCAGCTCGCCCTCTTGCCAGACGAAGCCGGACACATCGTCCCAACCCACGTAGCGCTCACGCCAACCCTGCTCACTCATTTGCACAATATTCACCGGCATGGCATCGAGCACTTCGTTACCCACCACCACGCCGCGAAAGCCATGGCGGGGCAGGCTGTCGAGCCACACCACCCGTGGCAACAGGTGGGGGGCACCCTGCTCAATGGTTTCGCGCTGGCGCTGGCGCAGTTCGGGACTCAGCTCCAGAATGAAGTAGCTCCCGGGCAGGCTATCCTGCGCCTCCAGCGCCAGCAGGATATCCCTCGCCATGGCGCCGGAGCCCCCCCCGGCCTCCAGCACATCGCCGCCGCCCAGATCCGCCAGGACCTGCTCGATCTGCCGTGCCAGACAGCGTGAGAAGAGCGGTGACAGCTCCGGCGCAGTGACAAAATCCCCCTCGGCACCGAACTTGCGCGAACCGGCAACGTAGTACCCCAGCCCTGGTGCGTAGAGCGCCAAAGACATAAAGCGAGCGAAGGAGATGGAGCCGCCCGCCGCTTCGATCACATGTCGAATATGGCCGCGCAGCGCCTCGCTGTGGGCCGTGGCATCCGCGCCGGGCGGTGGAAGATTCGATGGCAAGGGGTCGGAGGTTGGGAGCTGGTTCACGAGTCAAAGGGGGCCGGATTGAAAAAGAGGGTCGATTCTAGCAAATTGCCTGGAGCCTGTCGGACTTAGGAAATCCTGGCGAGCATGGGGGGAGGGCGAGTGCACATTTTTACGATTTTGAGGCGCATAGTGGAGTGTTATATAACGAAAAATCGGGGCAAATTTAGCCACCGTCCCACCAGTGCAGTGGATTATTCCTAAACCCGACAGACTCCTGGGGCAAAAAAGGGGCCGCGGCCCCTTTCCCGTCAGGCGATGGCAACAGGCGCTAATACTTCAGCGGCGAGATCACTTTCAAGGCCCCGACCATGCAGAAGGGGTAATCTCCCTGGCGACCGTAATCCTTAACAAACTGCTTGGCCAGCGCTTCAGCTTTTGGTTTGTCCTCGGCGCTCATCTCTTTCATCAGCGCATCCATCTGCCCCTTGGCCGACTGCAACTCCGGGTGCTCCCTGTAGGTCAACGCAGTCCAGGCGTAGGATTCCACCAGGTTTTTCAGATCCTTGGCAATTTTTGCCAACAGCGCCTGCGAGTAGGGATCCCCCCCTTTGGCCGCCTTCATAAACCACTCCAGCGCCTTGGGTGATTCGGGCCCCTTCATGGTGACGTAGTAACCGGCAATCAGGCCGGCGCTGCCCGCGCACCCCTGGCGAAAAGAGAGTGCCAGCCACTTGAGCTGCTCCTTGGTTTTATTCTGGTCACTGAAGTTGGTGCGGGCGTTGATGCCATGCAACATGGCCCCCATAAAAAACTGCGCCTCGCGCTTGCCGGCTTTACCCGACTTTTCGATGTAGTCCATACCCCGAAGCGGGTCGGCCGTCAGCCCGCCCATGCCGCTGAGGTAGGCAATACCCAGGCGGTACTGGGCATCGGCATCCCCTTTGTCCGACTTCTTTTTGAGCGGGAGAATATCCGCCGCTGTGATGGTGGTTGAACTCTCCGCCTGAGCCGCGCCCAGCGGCAGGATCAGCATTAGACCCAATATGAAATACCGCAGCTGCATATCTTTTCCTTAAGGTTTTGAAGAATTTTTAGTTATTTTTGTATGACCGCCCCAAAGGGCCTTCTCAATCACCTGAGTGGGGTAATCGAGAAGACCTCTAGCTTACCCTTGTTGCCAGCCAAGATACATTCCTAGACCACGACAAACCCTTTACAATGCGCTCAGGTTTAATCAGCAATGCAGGCCACCATGTCAGACGCTCCACACACTCCCCCTCAGGTTGCTCTGGTCACCGGCGCAGCCCACCGCATCGGCGCAGCTGTGGCACGCCACCTTCATGCCCGGGGAATGAACATCGCCCTGCACTATCGTGCCTCCAAAACCGAGGCGGAAGCACTGGCGCTGGCGCTCAACCTGCAACGCCCGGACTCTGTCATCACCATTGCCGGGGATCTCCTCGATACTCCAGCGTTGAACACCATCGTCACTCGGGCCGAAGCTCAGTGGGGCCGGCTGGATGCGCTGGTCAACAATGCCTCCAGCTTCTACCCGACACCTGTCGACGATGCCACCGAAACGCAGTGGGACGATTTAATGGGCACCAACCTGAAAGCCCCTTTTTTTCTGGCCCAGGCAGCCAGGCCCTTTTTGAAGCGACAGCAGGGCTGCATCGTCAACATCATCGACATCCACGCCCAGAAGCCCATGAAGGGTTTCCCCATCTACAGCATGGCCAAGGCGGGACTACAGATGCTCACCATGTCCCTGGCACGGGAGCTGGGGCCGGAGATTCGCGTCAATGGCGTCGCCCCTGGCGCCATTCTGTGGCCGCAGGAGGCGCTGGACAGCGACATGAAGGCGCAGATCATCGACCGCACGGCGCTCAAACGCCAGGGCAGTGCCGAGGAGATCGCCAGGGCGGTCTATTTCATGATCCACGACGCCAACTACATCAGCGGCCAGGTACTCAACGTTGATGGCGGCCGCACGCTGAACCACTAGGAGTCTGTCGGATTTAGGAATAATCTACTGCGCTGGTGGGAGAGCGGTTCAAATGTCCCCGATTTTTCGTTGCATAGCCCCACTATGCGCCTCAAAATCGTGAATATTTGCACTCGCCCTCCCACCATGCTCGCTACGATTACCTAAATCCGACAGACTCCTAGCCCGGATTATTCCTAAATCCGACAAGCTCCTGGACACCATGTATTGACAACCGGAAGACAAAATCCACCATGTTCACTCTGCAAGCAACCCCCTACTCTCCCGGCCGCGTTAACGGCACGATTTGTCACGGCAGCGACTGTGCCGGACGCAACGCCCTGGTGGTCATCAAACAGGAGGACCTTGGACAGTTTGACGGGGCCTGTGCCGGGCTCATTGTGGTGAATGCCTTGCCGCTGTCCCACACCCTGATTCGCTTTCTGAGCCACGGCATCCCCACGATCCTTGTGGAGGAGGCGCAGGCAGCCCGGCTCGAAGCGGGAGCGGAGCTGATTCTTGACGGCAAACGCGGCATGTTGCTCAGCGTCGATGCCCAGGAGACCTACCCGGCGATTCCCAATGTGGTGCCGCCCAGCCTCTTCACCCCCTATCGCAGCCGTGACGGGGAGTCGGTCATGCTGCGTTCCAGCGTCAGCAACCGCTTTGGCATCACCCGCACCCTCAGCTACGGCGCATCAACCATCGGCGCCCTGCGCAGTGAACACCTGGGCGAGAAGAGTGTCATGCCGCCGCCCAAGGAATATTTTTTGACGGAGCTGGGCATGTGCTGCGAAGAGGCGGAGCCGATTCCTCTCATCGTCCGCTTGCCGGATATCAGCGCTGAGAAGTTGCCACGCTGGTGCGCCTCTATCACCGACAAACTGGATGCTCAGACCAGCCGGGGCATGGGGCTGTACGACGAAGAGCCGGTACGCAGCGTCGTGCTCGCCATCGCCGAAGCGGCGGCCAGACTCACCGAGTACCACGACATCCGCCTGCTCTTCCCCTATGTGACCCGGCCCGAGGCCTTTCGCCGCTGGCGCCAGACCCTGACGCAGGCGGCCCCAGCGACAATCAACATGGGGGCAATGATCGAAACACCGGAAGCCGCCTTGCAGATCAAAGCGTTTATCGAGGAGGCCGACTTTATCGCCCTGGGCTGTAACGACCTGATGGCCAACTTGGCCGGGGTAGAGCGCAGCTCACCACAAAGTCGTCAGGCGCTGAGCTTCTACACCCCCGCACTGTTTCGCCTGTTGCAGCAACTGGCCGCCGATGCGGGCTACCGCACCAAAGAGATCCAGGTGGACGGCCAGCTTGTCAGAGCCCCCGGCGTCATCGCCATCCTGCTGGGTCTGGGTTACCGCATTTTCTCCACCGAGCCGATGTTTCTGCCCGAACTGGGCCGGAGCATAATGCAGATCGATATCGGTGAAGCGCAGCAGTTGGCACAACAGGCGTGTGCAGCAGCGAACGCCGATGCGGTTAAAAAGCTGCTGAATCTGGCCACGGAGTGAATCAGTCCAACGTCTGCGATACACCGATGGGCGGGTGCGCCAAGAGCGAAGCCGCTGTGTAATATGGCGATATGGGACGTAATGGATCGAAGGCCAAGCAAAGGTTTAACGGAATGAAATTAACAACAGTACTCGCATCAGCCACACTGCTGCTCTTCTCCAGCGCAGCCAGTGCGGACTTTTTCTGCACGGACATCGGCTGCAACGTGAAGTGGAAGAGTCAGAATGGCACAATCGTTTTGGGTTCTGTCTGTCAGGACTACCGCTACAAGCCCGAATTCAAAGCCTGCAAAAAAGCAGCAAAAGCGGTTTTCACCCGGCGCTGCACGGCGGCTATCAACAACAAAAACCGCCCTCAGGAAAATATCTACTGCCCGGCGGCACGTAACTTCAGACCCTGACAGCGACTGGCACATCAACGCCAAACAAACGCCACCCGCCACAGCCGCTGGCGGGACTTGTCAAAGGCCCGCCACAAGGCGGCAAAGCTTTGCCCGAGGCAGGGATGGAGAGTGGCGGGTGCCAGCTCGGCCAGGGGCTGCAGGACGAAGGCATTTTTGGTGATCTCATCGCGGGGAATGTTCAGCTCCTGTGCGATCAAATCATCATAAAGCAGCAGATCGAGATCGATGGTGCGGGCACTGAAGCGCGGGCCACTGCGGTCACGAGCGTGACTGTCTTCAATATCGCGCAGCACCCGGGCCACCGTATTCACGTCTTCCTCGGTATCAAAGCCGATGACGAAGTTGTAAAAGTTGTCCCCCTCAAAACCGACCGCTTCACTCTCATAGACGTTGGAGACTTCGAATCGAGGGTAGTGCTGCCGGAATACCTTGATGGCGGATCGAATGTTCTCGGCCGGTTCAATATTACTCCCCACGCTGACGTAGACTCGGGCCATGCTACTGCTTCTCACCCCGTTCGATTACCACCCCCACATCGGTGGCCCCGCGCACCGCACCCTTTTTGTTCAGGCTCAGGCGCACCCAGGCCACATTAAATTCGTGGCGAATAATCTCGGCGCAGCGTTCGGCCAGGCTCTCCACCAACTGAAACTCCGTGCTGCTCACGTAGTCGATCAGACGCTTGGCCACCGCTTTGTAGTTCAGCGTGTCTGCCAGCTCATCGGAGGCTGCCGCCTTGCGGATATCAAAGCCCATCTCCAGGTCGAATATCAGGGTCTGCTTGATCTCTCGCTCCCAGTCATAAACACCGATCACGGTTTCGATCTTTAACTCTCTCAAATATATAATGTCCATTGTTGCCAAGTGCGTTTTATCCTTAGAAGGTCGATATGGGAACGGGCAAATACGGTCGGTTTACCGTATCATTGGCGGCCTGTCATTTTCACGCGGATAATTCATCGCTGGGGCACCGTCCCTCCCCTCTGTTGAACTAACCGAATTAACTCAGACTTTATTATGCTCGATATCAGTTTGGTTGCGTTTGCCTATTTATTAGGCTCGGTCTCTACGGCGATTATCACCTGCAAGATGATGGGCCTGGCTGACCCTCGCTCTGAGGGATCCAAAAACCCCGGTGCCACCAACGTGCTACGCATCGGCGGTAAAAAGGCAGCCGCCATCACCCTGGTGGGGGATTTCCTCAAGGGGCTGATCCCGGTGCTGATCGCCCACCTTGCCGGCGCCACCGATGCGGTGCTGGCTGCCGTGGCGTTGGCGGCCTTTCTCGGCCACCTCTATCCCCTGTTTTTCGGTTTCATGGGCGGCAAAGGCGTCGCCACCGCCCTGGGGGTATTGCTGGGCATCTCCTGGCCGGTTGCCCTGGCCTGCCTCGCCACCTGGGTGGTGATGGCAAAGGTGTTCAAGGTCTCATCCCTGTCGGCTTTAACCGCTGCCGTGCTGGCTCCGCTCTACATGTGGCTACTGGAGCCCGCGCCGGTCTTTTGGGCCATGAACCTGGTCATCGCCGTTTTGCTCATCTGGCGTCACCGCAGTAATATTCAGCGCCTGCTTAGCGGTGCCGAGAGCAGAATCGACAAAGGCAAGAGGGGTTAGGCCAGCGGCTCAACAATCAGCTTGGCACCGCTCATGTCCACTACTTTGACTTGAGAGCCTGCGGGGCAGTCCTGGCCGTTGACGGGCCAGACCACATCGTCGATATGCGCAGAACCAAAACCGTTACGAATACCACCCACCAGTTTCACTTCCCGGCCGACGTAGGCCTTGGAGGCAACGATCTCGCGCAGGCGATTCACCTCCTTCATGCGGGCATTGAGGTAGAAGCTGGAGGTCCAGACCAGCACCGCGGCGATCACGCCGAAAAAAAGCAGCTGCACAGGAAATTCAACATAGGGGAAAAAGTGGCTCAGCACCCCCACGATCAGTGCCGCCACGCTGGCCGCCATAAAGCGGAACGAGCCGGCAAACACCTCCACCAGCAGCAAAAGAGTTGCCACCCCAAACCAGATCCAATACAACTGCAGCTGTTCCAAAAATTGCGTCACAATCATCACATGCCCCTCCATCCCCAAATAGACAGGCTGCGATTATATTCCGAAACCTGCCGGGCAGACCATTCAGATCAACTGAACCCAGGATAAGAGCCATCGATGCGTGCGTTACTTGCGAAACTGATCCTCCACACCACCGCCCGGTTGCCCCTGCCGGTTGCCCATCTGCTGGGCGTGGTCATCGGCACGGGACTCATACTGATCCCTAACCGAACCAGGCGCATCGCCACGATCAATATCCACCTCTGCTTCCCGGAACTGAGCCTTTCACAACAAAAGCGGCTGGTCAGACAGAGCCTGATCGAGATGGCAAAAACGTTCACGGAGAGTGGCATCCTCTGGCTGGGAAACAGTAAGCGGCTGGAGAAAATGATCAAAAGTGTCGAGGGCGAAGAGCACATCAAACGCGCCCTGGAGGGGGGTCACGGCGCAATATTTATCAGCCCCCATATCGGTAACTGGGAGGTCATCGGCCTCTACTGCTCGCCGCGCTACCCGATGATTTCACTCTATCGCCCACCGCGCATGGAGGCGCTGGATGCGCTGATTCGCCGCGGCCGTCAGCGCAACGGCTCAAAGCTGGCCCCCATCACCGCCCAGGGCATCAGGGCGTTGATGCAGATGCTTAAAAGCAACGGTACCACGGGCATCCTGCCGGATCAGGACCCGCGCGACCACGGTGGCCACTTCGCCCCCTTCTTTGGCATTCAGGCCAACACCATGACGCTGCTGTCACGTCTGGCGCACAAATCCCAGGCCCCCACCATTCTCACCTACGCCGAACGCCTTTCCTGGGGCCGGGGCTTTCGCCTCCACTTCATACCGGGGCCCGAGGTGATTAACGGCAGGGACATTGATGCCTCCGTCACCGCCATCAATGCCCTGGTGGAGCAGGCTGTGCGACACCTTCCGGCGCAGTATCAGTGGGGATACAAACGCTTCAAGACCCGCCCCGAAGGGGAGCAGCCCATATACTAGGGGGAGATCTCAATGACCTGAGGAGGGATAGACTCAGGCCAGCTTGCGTGCCACCAGCAGAGCTTCGTTGCGAAAACCGCGGGAGGTATCTCCCACGCAGCCCTCTTCGCGATAGACCAGGATCTGCATCGGCCCAAACAGGCTCAGCAGTTCGTTGTCTGCCAGCCGCCATTCGGCCTTGCCCGGCCCCTCATCAGAAACTTTGGTGCGGGTGTAGGTTTGATAGAACAGCAAGCCACCCGGTTTAAGTGCCTTGAGCATGGCGGCCGTCAGCGTACGGTCGAGAAAACGACTCACCACGACCAGATCGTAACCCGCAGCAGTGGGCGGGGCTTTCACCACATCGCGCGCCTGGCCCCGCACGGCCGACTGCTGCGCGGCTGCCCGGGCGTTGACCTTCTCGATCGCCACCGGAGAGATATCCCAGGCATCCATCTCGATACCGTTCTCTGCCAGCAAAAAGGCGTTGGCGGCCAGACCACAGGCCAGCTCCAGGCCTCGTCCCGACGCTGGCAGCAGATGAAGGTTTTCAGCCACCACACGCACGGCAGCCATCTCCCCTTTCGCCTGGTAATGGCGGTCCCACTTTTCCTGTGTTGCGTTGCTCATGGGCAGTCCGATACTCACTAGTTATTTGCGCCAGAAGGCTGGGGTTAACAGCACCAACAGGGTAAAAATCTCCAATCGCCCCAGCAGCATGGCAAAGCAGAGCACCCACTTGCCCACATCGTTCACGCTGGTGTAGTTGGCTCCCACATCCCCCAGCCCCGGGCCCAGGTTGTTCATGCAGGCGGCAACGGCAGAGAATGCGGTGGTCAGATCCAGCCCGGTGGCGGCCAGAATCAGGGCCATGATACAGAAGCTGACGACGTAGAGTGAAAAGAAGCCCCATACTGAATCCACCACCCGGTCATTGATCGCCTTGTTGTTGATTTTTACCGGAATCTGGGCATTGGGATGCACCAGCCGCAAAATCTCCCGCCCCCCCTGCTTGAGCAACATCACCACCCGAATCGCCTTCATTCCCCCACCGGACGACCCGGCGCAGCCGCCAATAAAACTCAGCAACAGCAACATGGCCGGCAGAAAGCCGGGCCAGGTGTGGTACTCCGCCGTGGTAAAGCCGGTGGTGGTACCGATGGAGACCGCCTGAAAAATACCGTGATGCAGGGCACTGGGGAAGCTCTCAAAGGTCCCCATCCAGTACAGATAGCCCGCCGAGATCACGCAGGCCGCACCCAGCACCAGCGCATAAAACTTGAACTCGGTATCGGCTAGGTAGGGTTGAATGCTGTTCCCCCGCCAGGCCAGAAAGTGCAGCGCGTAGTTCACCCCCGAGAGAAACATAAAGACCACCGCCACCATCTCGATCAGGGCGCTGTTAAAGTGCCCCATACTCAGG
>JALTMR010000508.1 GCA_027001525.1 Gammaproteobacteria bacterium | reverse complement strand
CAGCGTCAGCGCCGGGAGGAGGGGAACGTCGTGTGCATCAGCGCACCCGCGTGAGCCTTTTAACCAGCGTGCGGCGAAAAAATTTACTCTCGACCAACCGGCATGGTCGAGGTCTGATTACCAACAGCAGCGCCACCGGGGCTCAGCTCCACACCGACTATCCCCTGGATATCGGTGAGTGGGTCTATCTCAAGGTGGGCGACGGCGTACCGCTGGGGCGAGCCAGGGCGGGGGATGTCATCAAGGCCCAGGTGGTGCGCCAGATGAGCCCTGAAGCTGAGGGCGATGCCGCTGCCGGTTTTGTCTACGGTCTCTCTTTTCCCCGCGGTGCCAGGGCCAAATTTTCCTACTGGTTCTACCACGCCTTTCCCCTGCTGCTCGGCTTGCTGTTTTTACTCGGTTTGATCAACGTTGGTTACATGAAGAGCTTCAATGTGGCGTTTTTCTGGTATCAGCCGCTGCTCAATTTCTACAGCATTCTCATCTCACTGTTTATCCTTTCGCGACTGGTGGTGGCGGTTTTCTATCGCCCGCCGGAAGATGCCGATTACATGCCCACCGTCAGTGTGATTGTGGCCTGCATGAACGAAGCCGGTTCCATCGGTCGTACCCTTGATGTGATCTACCAGTCCGACTACCCGGCGGAGCTGATGGAGGTGATAGCGGTGGACGACGGCTCCACCGACTCGACCCTGGACGAGATGTATCAGGTCAAGGCGCGTCACCCAGACCTCAATGTGATCGAGTTCAAGAAGAACCGCGGCAAACGCCACGGCATGTACGCCGGCGCTCACGCTGCCACGGGAGAGATTCTGGTCTATATCGACTCTGACAGCTTTGTGCGCCCCGATACCATTTACAAAATCGTGCAGGGCTTCACCGATAAAGAGGTGGCCGCCGTCTGTGGCCACGCAGACGTGGAAAATGCCAGAAGTAATCTGCTGACCAAGATGCAGGAGGTGCGCTACTACGTCGCCTTTCGTATCGTTAAGGCGGCGGAGTCGGTCTTCTCCACCGTCTCCTGCTGCTCCGGCTGCCTGGCGGCCTACCGGCGCGAATACGTCATGCCGGTGCTCGATACCTGGGTCAACCAGCGCTTTCTCGGCACCGAGGCCACTTTTGGTGACGACCGTGCCCTGACCAACTGCATGTTGAAGCGCTATCGCGTGCTCTACCATTCGGAGGCGGTCTGTACCACCATCGTGCCGGAGAAGTACGGCATCTTCTTTCGCCAGCAGCTGCGCTGGAAAAAATCCTGGATTCGCGAAACCCTCATCGCCTGCACCTTTATCTGGCGGCGTCACCCGGTGGCGGCGATTACCTACTACCTGGGGGCCATCTTTCCCTTTGTGGGGCCGGCGGTGGTCTTCAGTGCCCTGGCCATGCCGCTGCTGGGGGGGGCGAGCTACTCGCTGGTCTACCTCTATGGTGCGCTGCTGATGTCGTGGATGTACTGCATGGTCTACTGGGCCCGCTATCGCAACAGTCTGTGGATCTACGGCATCTACTTCACCGTGCTCTACATGTTTGTGCTGGCCTGGCAGACCTACTACGCCCTGCTCACCGTCCACCGCAACCACTGGGGAACGCGCTGATTTATGGGTAACCACCGTGGGGATGCGTTGCCCAACATCGCCCTGCAAGCCCGCTCCTTTCGTCGTGACACCATCGCCTGGCTGGTGCTCTTTGTCCTGCTGGGGCTGGGGGGGGGAGGCTACGTCTGGTGGAAAGGGGAGCGTGTGTTCACCCCTTTTCCCGCTGCTCCTGATGTGAAATCGCCGCGTATCGTCATCCTCTCCTACGACCGCATTGTGGCGGAGCCTGACGCACAGCACGTGAGCCAGGCGCAGTTGCAGGCCCAGCTTGAGGCGCTGAAGGCTGACGGCTTTCACCCCGTCACCGTCGGCCAGTTGAGTGACTTCTACCTGCGCAGGCAAGCTCTGCCGGCCAAGCCGCTGTTGCTGCTGTTTGAACACGGCTATAGCGACAGCTACGAGCTGGCTGACCCGGTGCTCCGGGCGCTGGGCTGGCATGCGGCGATGGGGGTTCAGACCCGTCGCATGGATGACCGCGATACCGCCTTTGTCTACTGGCACCAGTTGCAGGCGATGGTGGCCAGCGGCGTCTGGAGTGTGGTGGCTCAAGGGCACGAGAGTGATATGACAGTAACCGGCCGGGGCGGGGAGCAGGGGGGCTACCTTACGCATCGGCGCTGGCTGGCCAGCGAGCAGCGGCTGGAAAGTGATGACGAATTCGGCCGTCGTATCGAGGCTGACCTGGCGCTGGCCAAAGCGCAGTTGCAGCAGCATCTGGCGGCGCAGCACATCGTCGCTTTCAGCTACCCGCAGCCGCTGAGCCGGGCGCGGCCGCCAGAGCGCCACTTGCTTGAGCAGCGCGTGGCGGGGCTGTTTGAGGTGGCGTTGGTGGATGGCCTGACGGGGATCAACGACCGCCACTCGCCGCGCCAGCGTCTCCAGCGGATGCGGGTTACCGCCGAGCTTGGCGCTGCCGAGCTGGTGCAGCGTCTCAATCGCTCCCTGGTC
>JALTMR010000507.1 GCA_027001525.1 Gammaproteobacteria bacterium | reverse complement strand
ATGCTGCCAAAGCCACTATTGCTGGCCCGCACCACTCTGCGCTCAACGCCCGTCAGGGTAGTCAGATACTCATGTTCACCTTGCTCATCCACAAGATGCCTGACATGCATCGCGGCCATCTGGTCATTACTGCGATGAACGAAGATCCCTTCGTAATTCAACTCTTGCAGTGCGGTGGACATCCGCCCCATCCACTCCCGCACGTCATCCGGTGCGGCAGCCGCCGCCGGCAAACAGAACAGCGCCGCCATCAGCGCGATGGAATAAGGGAAACCCAGTCGCAACAACGCCGCCTTCATAAGCAGCACACTCCTACCGTAACCAAAGAGACCAACACCGAGCGCATACCGAGAGGAGCCAGCCCCATACTATTCAGGGTGCATCGACTGGCCAACGACCAGCACGCGAACATTGGGCATCATGCTGCCATTCATCTCTGCGGCAACGGAGGCGGCCTGGTGGTTATACAGATAGCTATCAAGCCTCGACTCCACGGCGGGCTGAGCCACATCCCAGCGGGCATCGGGCTGAGCGCGGTACTGACGATCCGCCACAACCATCGGCGCGATGGACGGTGTCGTCAGCGTCTGGGTTGCCGCCAGGCGAGGCACGCCCCCCATCTCTTCATCCACCCCCATCATGCCCACACCCACATAGGCCACTGCCGCCACCGACGCCGCCAGCGCAAAACCCGCCATCGGCCGGAAAGCCTTATGCTCCACCGGCTTCTTGACCTCGGCGTTATGCGTGGCAATTTCAGTCACATTGGAGGGCAGCGGTGCGTCGGAGGCGATAGCCTGGTTAATCCGGGACAACAACTGCGTATCCACCTCCGCCGGAATATTCTTACGCAGCGCATCACCAATGAGGTGATAGTTCTGCCAACGCTGCAGAGCGTCCTGATCACCCTGAAAACGCGCGACCGCCTGGCGCATTTCACGCTCATTCAGTTCGCCATCCATCAGGGCTGACATTGTTTCTTTCATATTATCTTCCGCCATAGTCTCGCCTCTATAAGTTACTCTACAGCAAGGGTTCCAACCGCTTGTTAATCGCTTCACGAGCCCGAAAAATTCTCGACCTCACTGTTCCCACCGGGCAACCCATCGCTTGCGCGATCTCTTCATAGCTAAGCCCTTCCAGCTCCCGCAGCGTAATTGCTGTACGTAAATCTTCAGGAAGCTGCTCAATGGTTTCAACCACCGTTTTCTCAATTTCATCCTTCATCAACAGACGTTCGGGAGTCGCATAGTCCCTTAGATCACCAGCGCCGTCGTATTGTTCCGCCTCTGTGGCATCAATGTCGGATTTAGGCGGACGCCGGCCCTGCGCCACCAGATAGTTTTTAGCTGTATTGATTGAGATGCGGTAGAGCCATGTGTAGAAGGCACTGTCTCCGCGAAAATTGGGCAGGGCACGATAAGCTTTGATGAAAGCCTCTTGCGTGACGTCAAGCACCTCGCTGGAATCACGCACATAGCGCGATATCAGGTTAATCACTTTGGATTGGTATTTGAGTACAAGAAGATCAAACGCAGCTTTATCACCCGCCTGCACGCGCTCGACCAGGGCCTGATCGGTCCGGTTATCCCCCATTAAGCCCTTCCATTTTTAATAATTCTTTCTCTCATAAGCCTGATGTTCATGGACAGCCTGCTGGCCTCTAGGTTCAACTAATCACCGCAAAAAAGGTATTATATGACAAGCTGTTGAAATTAGCCCCATCGGGCAACTGAGGGGGCTCGGGTAGACCGCCCCAAGAGCCTCAATCCCGTGTTCCTGCACCTGAGTACTGAACGAGAACCTCCATCTAAACCCATGACCAGACAAATTCAGTACGATGCCATCATCATCGGCGGTGGTGCCGCGGGTTTAAGCCTGGCGCTGCATCTGGCCCGCCATGCCCGCATTGCCGTCATTACCAAGGGGCCGCTGAACGAAGGCGCCACGCTGTATGCCCAGGGCGGTATTTCAGCCGTCGTGGATGCCCAGGACTCTTTCGAATCTCATATCAGTGACACGCTGTGTGCCGGGGCCGGCCTGTGCGATCCGGCGGTTGTTCGCTTTACGGTGGAGAATTCACGCGCCGCCATCGACTGGCTTATCGGCAATGGCGTACCCTTTGATCGCGAAACCCGCGCCGATGGCAGCTCGGACTTTCATCTCACCCGCGAAGGAGGACATAGCCACCGGCGTGTGCTTCACGCGGCCGACGCAACGGGCAAGGCCATCGAGACCACCCTGGTGGGGCAGCTGCGTCAACACGACAATATCGACATTCTTGAGAACCACATCGTCATTGACCTCATCACAGCCAATAAAATAGGGCAAAGTGATAATCGCTGCCTCGGCTGCTACGTCCTCGACAAGGAGAATAATCGGGTACTCACGCTGGCCAGCCGCCAGACCGTACTCGCCACGGGCGGAGCTGGCAAAGTCTATCTCTACACCAGCAACCCGGACGTCTCGACTGGCGATGGCATTGCCATGGCCTGGCGTGCAGGGTGCCGCGTGGCCAATATGGAGTTCATCCAGTTTCACCCCAC
>JALTMR010000506.1 GCA_027001525.1 Gammaproteobacteria bacterium | reverse complement strand
ACTCCTGAAGCCGGTTTCTTGGTCCGCTGCCGTGCTGCAATAGAGGCAGTGTCATTGCTGAAATCGGTAACCAACAAGGCCGGGAAAGTTAAGGGGGATTATACGTCATCCACCGCGTGGATGGGGGAAGGGCGGCCCCTGATAAAACAGGGGCCGGGAGGGGCAAAAAAAGTATCAGACTACGGCCGCGACAGCGGCGTCACCGGGGTCAGCTTCCAGATATCCTCGTTATACTCCCGCATGGTGCGGTCGGTGGAAAATTTGCCACTGGCAGCGGTGTTGAGAATGCTCATGCGGGCCCAGTGCTCCTCGTCCCGGTAGGCTTTGGCGGCCTCGTGCTGGGCGTCGATGAAGCTGCGAAAATCGGCAGCCACCAGCCACGGATCGTAGGGGCTGGTGATGGCCTCGATGAGGGGCGTAAACAGACCGGGTTCAAATTGGCTGAAGTGCCCACATTGCAGCAGCTGCATGACCTGCCTGAAATCTTCATCGCCGTTGATGATGGCCTGCGGGTCGTAGTGGTGGCGGGTGTCCTCCACCTCGGCGGCGGTGAGGCCGAAGAGGAAGAAGTTCTCATCCCCCACCTCTTCGCGGATCTCGATATTGGCTCCGTCGAGGGTACCGATGGTGACCGCGCCATTCATCATGAACTTCATGTTGCCGGTGCCCGATGCCTCCTTGCCAGCGGTGGAGATCTGCTCGGACAGGTCTGTGCCGGGGGCGATGATCTCCATGGCCGTGACGCAGTAGTTGGGCAGAAAGGCCACTTTGAGCAGGTCACCCACCTGCGGGTCGTTATTGACCACCTGGGCGATGTTGTTGGTCAGCTTGATGATCAGCTTGGCCATGGCATAGCCCGGTGCCGCCTTGCCGCCGATCAGTACGCAGCGCGGTGTCCAGCCCTGGGTGTCACCCGCTTTGATGCGGTTATAGAGGTGGATGACATGGAGCAGGTTCAATAGCTGGCGCTTGTACTCGTGGATGCGTTTGACCTGTACATCAAACAGGGCGCTGGTGTTGAAAGTGACGCCGCACTGGGCCTTGACCAGTTCCGCCAGGCGCTGCTTGTTGGCCTGTTTTACCTTGCGCCATTTTTTGTGGAACGCCTTTTTGTCGGCGAATGGGGCCAGTTTTTCTATCTGTGACAGATCGGTGATCCACTCGTCGCCAATGGACTGAGTGATGAGCTGGCTCATTTCCGGGTTGCACCAGGCCATCCAGCGGCGTTGGGTGACGCCGTTGGTCTTGTTGTTGAACTTCTCCGGCCAGAGTTCGCTGAAGTCACGAAACAGCCCCTGTTGCAGCAGATCCGAGTGCAGCGCGGCGACGCCGTTGACGGAGTAGCTGCCGACGATGGCGAGGTAGGCCATGCGCACCTGTGGCTCTTGCCCCTCTTCGATGATGGACATGCGGCGTTGACGATCCGTGTCAGCGGGCCAGCGCAGCGCCACTTCGGCGAGAAAGCGGGCGTTGATTTCGTAGATAATCTCCAGCAGGCGGGGCAGCAGCTGCTGGAACAGGCGCACCGGCCACTTCTCCAGCGCTTCAGGCAGCAGGGTGTGGTTGGTGTAGGCCATGGTCTGTGTGACCAGTGACCAGGCGTCATCCCATTCGAGTTTTTGTTCATCCACCAGCAGGCGCATCAGTTCGGCAATGGCGATGGTGGGGTGGGTGTCGTTGAGCTGAAAGCAGTTCTTGTCGGCAAAATTCTGGCTGAAATCCTTGCCGTGATCACGGATCCAGCGGCGCAGAATATCCTGCAAACTGGCGGCGGCGAGAAAGTATTGCTGGCGCAGGCGCAGCTCCTTGCCGTTCTCGCTGGCGTCGTTGGGGTAGAGCACCATGGAGATATGCTCGGCATTGTTCTTGGCCGCTACCGATTCGGGATAGCTGCCGGCGTTGAATTCGCCCAGATCAAATTCATCCGTCGCCGCAGAGCTCCACAGTCGCAGGGTATTCACCGTGTTGTTGCGGTAGCCGGGAATGGGCAGGTCGTAAGGGACGGCCAGCACATCCTGGGTATCGACCCAGCGGATGCGGGAGGTGCCGTCGGCATCGATGTAGTGTTCGCTGCGGCCACGAAAGCGGATGCGTTGCGTGTACTCGGGCCGCTCCTGCTCCCAGGGGTTGCCGTCGCGCAGCCAGTGGTCCGGTTTCTCGACCTGGTAGCCGTTTTCCAGCGTCTGGCGGAACATGCCGTATTCGTAGCGGATGCCGTAGCCGATGACGGGTAGATTCAGTGTGGCGCAGCTGTCGAGAAAACAGGCGGCCAGGCGACCGAGGCCGCCGTTGCCAAGGCCGGCATCGTGTTCTGCCTGGGCAATCTCCTCCAGCTCCAGGCCAAGATCGTAGAGCGCTTGCGTTGCCTCATCTTCGATGCCCAGATTCAGCATGGTGTTGCCCAGGGCCCGGCCCATGAGAAATTCCAGCGACATGTAGTGGGCACGTCGGCAATCGCTCTCTTCGTGGGCGTAGCGGGTGTATTTCCAGCGCTCCATCAGGCGGTCACGCAGTGACAGCGCCAGGGCGGTGTAGGGGTAGTGGGTG
>JALTMR010000505.1 GCA_027001525.1 Gammaproteobacteria bacterium | reverse complement strand
ATGCCACGCTGGTCCCTGGAAGCACTGAGCGCGGTGTAGCTAGTGTGGTGTGGGCTCCTTCGTCTGGGGCTCGCGCCAGCTGTGAACCTGCTTGAAGATGAACTTAACGAAGGGCCCTTCTTTTTTCGCCTCGCCGTAGTACCACATCTCGACACTGCCTTTGTGTTTGCTGAGAGGATCGCCCAGTAGCTCTTTTACCTTGCCGGCAGTCATGCCTATCTTGAGCTGTTGCCACGGATCCGAGGAGGGCAGGGGGGTGACCGCCACAATGGTGCTCTGGGTGTCGCTGACCTGGCCCAGTTTTTTCTCCAATGCGTCAACGCGCTGGCTCAGCGCCTTGATCTGCTGGCTCAGGTCGGAAAGCTCATCGGCGCTGGCGATGACGGGTGAAAGGCTCAGGCCGAACAGACAGGCCAGTATCAGCGTGCGTAACTTCATGATCATCCTTAAATTGACAGTGAATTACCCGGCTATAGTGCCGATTTTGCGAAAAAACGGCAACGCAAGGCCGATTCAGATGAGATTTATCGTCAGGTTGCTGCCCATTCCGGGTATAATGCGCGCCTTTTCCACCTTTACGAAGTCGCTTTCATGTCCAACAACTCCCTAGAGAATTTACGCAATATTGCCATTATTGCTCACGTTGACCACGGCAAAACGACCCTGGTTGACCAGCTGCTGAAACAGTCTGACACCCTCGGTGACCGTGTGCAGCTCGAAGAGCGCGCCATGGACTCCAACGATCAGGAGAAAGAGCGTGGTATCACCATCCTGGCCAAGCCCACCGCCATTCAGTGGGGCGACTACCGCATCAACATCGTTGACACGCCGGGACACGCCGACTTCGGGGGTGAGGTGGAGCGGGTGCTCTCCATGGTGGATTCCGTGCTGCTGCTGGTGGATGCCGTGGAAGGCCCCATGCCTCAGACGCGCTTTGTAACGGAGAAAGCCCTGCAACGCGGTCTCAAGCCCATCGTTGTGGTGAACAAGGTGGACCGCCCTGCCGCACGGCCTGACTGGGCGCTGGACCAGACCTTTGATCTGTTTGACCGCCTGGGCGCGACCGATGAGCAGCTCGACTTTCCCGTGGTCTACGCCTCTGGCCTGAGTGGCTTTGCCGGGCTGGAGCCCGATGTGCGTGACGGTGACATGAAGCCCCTGCTGCAGGCGGTGGTCGACAACGTTCATCCGCCACAGGTTGAACTGGAAGACCCTTTTCAGCTGCAAGTTTCGCAGTTGGACTACAACAGCTACCAGGGCGTGATCGGTATTGGTCGTATCGCCCGTGGCCGCATCAAGGCCAACGCCAACGTCACCATCGTGGATTCTGAGGGCAAGCGTCGTAATGGCCGCATGTTGCAGCTATACGGTTTTATGGGGCTGGAGCGCGTTGAGGTGACCGAGGCCCAGGCTGGGGATATCATCTGCTTTACCGGTATCGATCCGTTGAATATCTCGGACACCCTGTGTGACCCGAATGCGGTGGAAGCACTGGCACCACTGTCTGTGGATGAACCCACCGTGAGCATGACGTTCCAGGTCAACAACTCGCCCTTTTCCGGCAAGGATGGCAAGTTCGTCACCTCGCGCCAGATTAAAGAGCGTCTGGACCAGGAGCTGGTGCACAACGTTGCCCTACGCGTTGAGCAGGGCTCTGACCCCGATAAATTTCGCGTCTCCGGCCGGGGCGAGCTGCACCTGTCGGTGCTGATCGAAACCATGCGCCGCGAAGGGTTTGAGCTGGGTGTCTCCCGTCCTGAAGTTATTATTCGCGAGATCAACGGCGAAGCGCAGGAACCTTACGAGCAGGTGACGGTGGATGTGGAAGAGCAACACCAGGGCGGCGTCATGGAGAAGCTGGGCATTCGTGGCGGTGACCTCAAAAACATGGTGCCTGACGGTCATGGTCGCGTCCGTCTGGACTACATTATGCCCGCTCGCGGCCTGATCGGTTTTCGTACCGAATTCCTCACCGCAACCCAGGGCTCGGGACTGATCTATAGTGTTTTCGATCACTACGGCCCTTTCAAAAAAGGTGACTATGGCACCCGCAAAAATGGTGTCATGATCGCCAATGCCCCAGGCAAGGCGTTGACCAATGCGCTCTTTAATCTTCAGGCGCGGGGCCGCATGTTTATTGGCCACGGCACCGAGGTCTACGAAGGCATGATCATCGGCATTCATTCCCGCGATAACGATCTGGTGGTCAACGCGCTGAAAGGCAAGCAGCTGACCAACGTGCGTGCTTCGGGCACTGACGAAGCGCAGGTGCTGACGCCGCCCATCAAGCAGACGCTGGAACAGGCGCTGGAATTTGTCGACGATGATGAGTTGGTGGAGGTAACCCCCAACCACATCCGCCTGCGTAAAAAGCTGCTGACCGAGAACGAGCGCAAACGCGCCAGTCGCGGTTAATCAGCTCGCTGAACTTCCGCCCTGCCCCGCTCCGGGGGAGGGCGGTCTCTGTTTTGTCCTATTTGTCCTACCAGGTGCGAATAATGGCCACCGCGCCGTAGCTGTTGCTGGCCCCTTGTGCCGTTGTGGCCGCA
>JALTMR010000504.1 GCA_027001525.1 Gammaproteobacteria bacterium | reverse complement strand
TCTCAATGACGACATTTTGCAAGACTTTCTGGTAGAAGCCGGAGAGATTCTTGAACTGCTGGGTGAACAGCTGGTAGAGCTGGAGCATAACCCCGAAGACCAGGACCTGCTCAACGCCGTGTTTCGTGGCTTCCATACGGTCAAAGGGGGAGCCGGATTTCTGGCGCTGGAGCCGTTGGTGGCCGTCTGTCACCGCGCTGAAGATGTGTTTAACCTGCTGCGTCAGGGGGATCTGCAAATCGATGCCCATTTGATGGATGTGATTTTGCAGGTGACCGATGTCGTTAACGACATGATGGACAATATCCGTGCCGGCATTGACCCGGAAGACGCTGACGTGGCACTGCTGCAAGCACTGGAGCAGTTAAAGAACCCGGCTGCGGCACCGGCGGTTGAGGCCGCCCCGGCGGCTGCCGCCGCCGAAGAGCCCGCCCCCGCTGCCGGCTCTTCTGATGAACTGTTCGACACCATGCTGGAGAGCGCCCCGGCGGCGCAAGGGGAGGCCCCAGAGCCCGCCCCGGAACCCGCTTCAGATGAAATCACCGAAGACGAGTTTGAGTCCCTTCTGGATGACCTGCACGGCAAGGTGCCGCCCAAGGCCGGCGATGCGCCCGCTGAGCCCCCCGCCCCCCCGGCGGGCAGTGATGAAGAGATTACCGAAGATGAGTTTGAGGCCTTGCTGGATCAGTTGCATGGCGACAAAGCCCCGCGCGCCGTTGACGGTGCTGCTGAATCTGCCCCTGAATCTACCCCGGCCGCCGAATCAGACAATATTACCGATGACGAATTTGAGTCGTTGCTGGATAACCTGCACGGCAAGGCGAAGGGGCCGACATCTGTGTCCGGGCCCGCTGCGGAGGCCCCCGCCAGCGCTGCCCAAGAGGCCCCCGCTGCAGCAGCCCCCGAAGCCGTAGCCAAACCTGCCACCAAGCCCAGTGCAAGCCAGCCCGGCGGCGCTGAATCGGATACTCCCAGGCCCAGTCCGGCCAAAGCCAAGGCCAAAGCCGGCAAGCCCGCCAAAGAGGCAACCCCGGCCGCCGAGACCACGGTGCGGGTCGATACCAGTCGTCTGGATGACATCATGAATCTGGTGGGTGAGTTGGTGCTGGTGCGTAATCGCATGGCGACGCTGAAAACCTCCATGGAGAATGAGGAGGTGGCCAAAGCCATCGCCAATCTCGATCTGGTGACCGCTGATCTGCAAAGCTCGGTGATGAAAACCCGGATGCAGCCCATCAAGAAAGTGTTTGGCCGCTTTCCCCGGGTGGTGCGGGATCTGTCGCGCAGCCTCAAAAAAGAGGTCAATCTCGAACTCCACGGTGAAGAGACCGATCTTGACAAAAACCTTGTTGAAGCGCTGGCCGATCCGCTGGTGCATCTGGTGCGCAACGCGGTGGATCACGGTGTCGAGATGCCCGACGAGCGTGAAGCCGCAGGTAAACCGCGGGTGGGCACGGTGGTGCTGTCGGCGCGCCAGGAGGGTGACCATATCCTCCTCAAAATTGAAGATGACGGCAAAGGAATGAACCCGGATGTGCTGCGCAAAAAAGCGGTGGAGAAGGGCATTATGGACGAAGAGGCCGCTGCCCGGCTGGATGATCGTGCCTGTTATAACCTGATTTTTGCTCCCGGCTTCTCAACCAAAACCGAGATCTCCGACGTCTCTGGCCGCGGTGTGGGTATGGATGTGGTGAAGACTCGCATCGCTCAACTGAACGGCGCGGTAGAGATCGACTCCGAAGAGGGGCGAGGCAGCAGCATCGTCATCAAACTGCCGTTGACGCTGGCCATTATGCCCACCCTGATGGTGGTGCTGGGTGAGCAGGTGTTTGCCCTGCCACTGGCGAATGTTAACGAAATATTTGACCTTGAATCAGCCCAGATCAGCACCGTTGATGGCAAGCAGGTGGTGATCGTGCGCGAAAAGGCGGTGCCCCTGATTCACCTGGGTAACTGGCTGGTGAACGATGCCAGTTATGAGGGGAGTCTGTCCAAGGGTTACGTTGTGGTGGCGACGGTGGGCAACCAGCACATCGGCTGCGTGGTTGATAACCTGGTGGGCCAGGAGGAGGTGGTGATCAAACCGCTTGGCGCATTGCTGCACGGTACCAAAGGGGTGTCTGGCGCAACCATCACCGGCAACGGTGGCATCGCTCTGATTCTTGACATGCCCGGGTTGATGGAGACGTACGCGAGCAGGATTTAGGAGGTTTAGATGCCAGTTCGAGTCTTGGTTGTGGATGACTCGGGTTTTTTTCGCAAACGCTTAACTGAAATCTTGTCCGCAGATAAGCACATTGAAGTCATCGGCAGTGCCGCCGACGGCAAGGAAGCGATTGAGCAGGTCAAGCAGCTCAAACCCGATGTGGTGACAATGGATATTGAGATGCCGGTGATGGATGGCATCACCGCCGTGCGTCGTATCATGGAGTCGGTGCCCACGCCGGTGCTGATCTTCTCGTCGTTTGCCACCGAGGGGGCCAAGGCCACCTTTGATGCCCTGGATGCCGGGGCGGTCGATTTTCTTCCCAAGCGTATTGAAGATATCTCCAGGG
>JALTMR010000503.1 GCA_027001525.1 Gammaproteobacteria bacterium | reverse complement strand
GCACATGATCTGGCTTGCAACGCCGCGTTAGTCTCCTGCCTTCGGCTCATCGCTGGAGGTCGCTCTGATTTTCAGGCGGGCGGCGTCCCAAGGGCTGGGGCGGCGAAGCTTGAGCTGCAGGCCCTTGAGAAAATTTCGCAATACCTGGTCTTTGCATTCGCGGTAGTTTTTGTGGCCGGGTTTGCGAAAGAGGGCGCTCAACTCATGTTTGCTCATGCTCAGATCGGCGCGCGCCAGAATGGCCAGCAGGTCGTCGCCTTTCAGGTTCAGGGCAATTCTCAGTTTTTTCAGAATGAGGTTGTTGGTCAGGCGCTTCTCCGCAGCGGGCATTGGCCCTTCGCGTTTGCCGCGTTTCTCAATGATCAGGCCGTTGAGAAAGGTCGCCAACTGCTTGTCGTTGAGTGGCTGTTGCTGCGGGTCATCTTCCGCCTTTAACCAGTCGCTGACCTCGCTGCGGCTGACCACGCAGGCGCTCAGGGCAAAGAGCCTGATCATGGCGGCATCGTTGAAATCAAAGGTGTAGCGGAGGCGGCGCAGAATATCGTTGTTGGTCACGGGGCGTCCTGGATTTTGCCGGGCTGGCCGCTGCATTATACGGCCATTGCTCCCGCCTGTGGCGCAGGGCGCGGCGATGGCTATTACAGATCCATGCGGTAGCCGATGTCGAGATAGTAGCTGCGTTGGGTATCGGTCAGGCTGGAGGTGATCTCGTGGCCGGAGTGTTCCCAGCCAAATTCGGCTTCAAAGTTATAGCGTTTTTTCCAGCGGTAGTTGATGCGCACAGCGGGGTTGTACGAGCGCTCCCGCGTGTTGTCACGTTTGTAGGTGCTGCTGTCTGCCCTGAGGCGCGGATTGATGCGCAGCGCCCTTGAAATAGGCAGGCGGGTGTTGAGAATAACGGTGTTGGTCTGCGCCGTGCTGGTGTCGGATTGGCGCAGGGTGATGATGCTGAAATCGTCCTTCATAAAGAGATCGCCGAGGGTCATGTCAACGGTGTAGTAGGTGTCATTGCCTGAACTGGGGGTCGCCTCGACGCCGGCAGAGGCGGGGGTGGCCGAGAGTGAACTGACGGTCATTTCCGCGCCCAGCTGAATGCGCTCGTTTACGGGGAGTGTGAGACTCATGGTGTAGGACTTGCTGTCCGCCGTGCGGTCCTGCGCCAGCTGCTTTATCTCGTTTTTGCTGTAGCTGTTGAGCAGGGCCGGAATGTCGCTGGCGGTCTGGCCGATGAGGGCGTTACTGGTGGTGATGGTGGGGCTGTTGCGGATGTCGACGGTGGTGTTGAGGGTTAACTCGTTCTCAAACGTCCAGCTGGCCAGAGCCAAAAAGGTATTCAACTGGGCGAAATAGAGATCGTAGTCGATGAGCGCCAGCGCCGACTTGCCGGGGGTGAAATAGCGCACCTCCGCCCCCACGGCCTGGCGGTCGAGGGTGCGTTCGTTGTGTTGTTGAATAAAGTAGGTGCTGATGTCCCAGGCGTCGGAGATGATGTCGGCATCGACGCTGGCCCCGAAAAAGTAGGTGCTGGTATCGATGGTGTCGAGGGCTGAGGTGAGCACCGGGTAGCCGGCGACCAGATTGAGCTTGTACTGCGGTGCCACCTGCATGGCGGCAGAGAGGCCGTCGAAACGACCCAGCACGCCACCGCTGCTTTGGCGCTGGCGGCCGATGCGGGCGGAGAGGCCGGAGCGAAAGTCCCGGCTGTCGACGTAGAGATTGCGAATCTCCAGCTTGTTGTCGGCGTTGTTGTTGAGAAAGCTGTAGTCGTAGCCGCCGGTAAACCGTGTGCGGATCTCCGTCTCGCCGCTGCGCAGGCGGGCGTTGTAATCGAGGCTCGTTTCAAGCTGCGACACGGTGGTTCTGGTGGCGTTGTTATTGAGCTTGAAGGTGTCGCGGCGATAGTACTGTGACAGCCCGCCGTAGACCTGCCAGGCCTGTTTCTCCTCCCGGGCCTTCTTTGCCAGCCGCAATTTTTTTTGGGGCGACTGCTCCGCCGTGAGAATGGCTGTCAGTCGTTGCTGCACCCGTATGGCCCCCTTGGTTTTCGGGTATAAGGCGATGTATTTGCGGTAGATTTTCTTTGCATGTGCCATCTGCCCGCGGCGCTCGCGGGCCACGCCGAGGTACTCCAGCGCATCGCTGCTGTAGGGGTGGGGTGGCAGCTCCAGCAACTTGGTGTAGAGCTGTACCGCACGCGGGTACTGCTGCAGGGCCATGGCCTGACGGGCCTCTTCGATGAGCCGGTTTACTTCGGTGCTGGTACTGGCACTGGTCTCGGCCTGTGCGCCGGTCTCGCCAAAAGCGAGAAGCGGCAGGCTCAGCAGGACCAGGGATAGCGCGATGGCGATGGCCGACTGCGGTCCTGATGTACGACGAGTCACTGCGTTCATTCCGCCCCCAGCGCCGGGGGCGTGATGCAGTGGTCGATAGGCAGGCCGAATTGAATGCTCAGGCTGCGAAAGTCCTTCCCTTGCTGAACGCTGAATTGCTGCGCTTCGCTGTAATGCAGGGCGAGGGTCGGCCCCTCATCGGCATCACCTTCGTAGACAAGCGTCACCAGCG
>JALTMR010000502.1 GCA_027001525.1 Gammaproteobacteria bacterium | reverse complement strand
AAGATATTCCCATGGAGCATGTGCAGGTGGGCGACACGCTGCGGGTGCGTCCCGGTGAGAAAATTCCGGTGGATGGCACCACGCTCGATGGGGAGAGTAACGTTGACGAGTCGATGGTGACCGGCGAGCCCCTGCCTGTGGCCAAAAGCGTGGGAGAGCGGCTGATCGGTGCCACAGTCAATGGCACGGGCACGCTGCTGATGCGGGCGGAAAAAGTGGGTTCCGACACGCTGCTGTCGCAGATCGTCAAAATGGTTGCAGATGCCCAGCGCTCCCGTGCGCCTATTCAACGGCTGGCCGACACCGTGTCCGGCTATTTTGTCCCGGTGGTTATTCTCGTCTCCATTATCACCTTCTTCGCCTGGAGTATGTGGGGACCGGAGCCGGCCATTGCTTACGCCGTGATTAACGCCGTGGCGGTGCTGATCATTGCCTGCCCTTGTGCGCTGGGGTTGGCGACGCCGATGTCGATCATGGTGGGTACCGGCAAGGGCGCGATGATGGGCGTGCTGTTCAAAAATGCCGAAGCGTTGGAGGTGTTGCGCAAGGTGGACACGCTGGTGGTGGACAAAACCGGCACCTTGACCGAAGGCAGACCCAAGCTCGTTGCGGTCTTCGCCAGTGAAGGGTTTCAGGAAAACGATAATCTGCGTCTCGCGGCCAGCCTGGAGCGCGCCAGCGAACACCCGTTGGCCGAGGCCATTGTGCAGGGCGCTGAAGAGCGCGGCGTGGCGTTGACCTCGGCCAGTGATTTCCAGTCGGTTACCGGCATGGGCGTGACCGGCGTGGTGGACGGCCACAAGGTGGCGCTTGGCAATATCAAATTGCTGCGGAGTCTGGGGGTTGAACCCGGCAACTTGCCGCAGCAGGCGGACGCCCAGCGAGCCGAAGGGCAGACCGTGATGCTGTTGGCCATCGACGGCAAGGCAGCCGGCCTGATCGGTGTGGCAGATCCCATCAAGGAGACGACCCCGGAAGCGATCCGTGACCTCCATGCTGAGGGCATCAAAGTGGTGATGCTCACTGGCGATAGCCGCAAAACGGCCGAGGCGGTGGCGGCCAAGCTGGATATCGATCAGGTGCAGGCCGAAGTGCTGCCGGAGCAAAAAGCCGCAGTGGTGAAAAAACTTCAATCCGAGGGCTACATCGTGGCCATGGCGGGGGATGGCATTAACGATGCCCCGGCGTTGGCGCAGGCTCATGTCGGGGTGGCCATGGGAACGGGCACCGATGTGGCGATGGAGAGTGCCGGCGTCACCCTCGTCAAAGGTGATCTGCGCGGTATCGTGCGGGCGCGCCGTCTCAGTCGTGCCACCATGCGCAATATTCGTCAGAACCTCTTTTTTGCCTTCATCTACAACACGGCCGGGGTGCCTATCGCTGCCGGAGTGCTCTATCCCTTCTTTGGCCTGTTGCTGTCGCCCATCATCGCCGCTGCCGCGATGGGCTTTAGTTCGGTCTCGGTGATTACCAATGCGCTGAGATTAAAAACACTGAAACTATAGGGCACTGCTTTTTCGGGGCCGGGTCAGCCGCTGGCAAAAGCGCTCACTCTGCCCCTCTACCGAGGCAGCGTGAACTCACGGCCAGGGACGAAGTGAGCTGACGGTCACTCGAACAGGAGGTGACGTATGGAAGGTTTAGGTTCACTGCTTTTTTTTGCGATTCTCTTTTTTTTCATGATGCGCTACGGCTGCGGTTCTCACATGAGCCATGGCCATGGCGGCGGCCACAGTGGGTCGCATGGGGGAGACAAGGCGACGCAGTACATCGATCCCGTCTGCGGCATGAAGGTCGATGTTGAACAGGGTTACGGCAAGATGCACGAAGGCACACTCTACCGATTCTGCAGCCGCAGTTGCCTCGACAAGTTTGACGCTGATCCCGAACGTTATCTCAACAAAGAACAAGGAGACGGTCATGAAATGTAGCCACCCCCCGCAGGGGATCCCGTTACTGGCTGTGGGTCATGCCACCAGTCTTACCCTGGCCATCAGTTTTGCCCTGTGCGTTGCGTTCGATCTGTTGTTGCCGGACCACGCCATGTACGGAACGTGGCAACAACTGCTGCCGGGCTTCGAATGGCTGAGCTGGAAAAGTTTTTTCCTTGGTCTGCTGGAGGCCTATGGCTACGGCTGGTACTTCGTGCTGATCTGGGTGCCTATATACAACTTTGTGGTCTCCCGTCGTGGACGGGAAAAACCGTGTCGTGGATGAAATTGAAAAGGACTCACCCTGAAATGATAGCGATGGCGGAGAAGGTCGGGTTTGGCATGGTGTTGTTTGTGCTGAGCAGCACCCTGGTGCTGGCTCACGGTGGCGGGGCTCCGGCCGCGCCGGCAAAAGAGCGAAGAGTGCTCAGTGTGGCCACGCCCGGCGTGACGGAAGCGGCGGAGGGTAAAGAGATGCGGGGGCAGCTGATTCACGAGAACCGTGTCGCCGGCTTCGATTTAAAGTTCAAGTTGGTCGATGCCAAAGAGAGCGTGGATGACGGCGGCAGCCACAACTTGCTGGTGAATATAGAGCGTAATGAGCAAACCGTGCATGGCCTGTCAGTGAACGCGC
>JALTMR010000501.1 GCA_027001525.1 Gammaproteobacteria bacterium | reverse complement strand
GCAGGGCAATGGCATCGCTTAACATCTGCTCTGCCGCCTCCTGGTCACGCCCCTGAACACGATACCCCCCCATCTTGTGAATAACCTGGGGCTGCAAACCAAGGTGGGCACAGACGGGGATGCCGCACCGGGCCAGGGCGGCGGTAATTTCCAGCTGCACACCATCGCCCTCCAGCTTAATCACTTGGGCGCCGCCCTCCTGCATCAACCGGGTAGCGTTGACCAGGGCCTGCTCAACACTGGCGTAGGCCATAAAGGGCATATCCACCATCAGCAGTGGTCGCCGGCAGGTTTTGGCCACTGCACGACTGTGGTAGACCATGTCATCCATCGTCACCGGCACGGTGGTGTCGTGCCCCTGAATGACCATGCCCAACGAATCCCCGACCAAAATCACATCCACCCCGGCTTCGTCCAGCACGCGGGTAAAAGCGGCATCGTAGCTGGTCAGGCAACTGAATTTCTCACCGGCCTGTTTCATGCGGCGCAAACTGGCCAGGGTGACGGGGGAGCTCTGTCTACTCATCTCTGCATCCATTATTGAACTGCGGGTATTGAATTGCTGGCAACGCCTGAACGGGCCGAAAATTCAGAGGCCATTAAAACCGCCTAGGAGATCAAATCGAAAGGCAGTGGGTTAAAAAAGTGACGCCCGCTGCGCACCACGGCGATCTGCTCCAACAGCGCATTATAATCCATCTCGCTGTTGACCAGATCGATTTCGGCCGCGTTGACGATCATCAGTGGGGCCTCTTCGTATTGATGGAAAAACCGGGTATAGGCATCAACCAACGCCTGCAAATAGGTGGAATCGATATGTTGCTCGTACGGCCGGTTGCGACCACGTATGCGCTCCAGCAAGACCGAGACCGGCGATTGCAGGTAGATCACCAGGTCGGGCCTGGGCGCATCAACAGCCATGTGATCGGCGACCTGATCATAAAGTGCCAGCTCATCGTCATCCAGCGTCATGGCTGCAAACAGGCGATCTTTCGCCATCAAAAAATCGGCCACGCGGACGGGGCGAAACAGATCTCCCTGACACAGCGCCTCCATCTGACGGATGCGCTGAAACAGAAAAAACATCTGCGTTGGGAATGCCCCCTGCTGCGGGTTCTTGTAAAACCTGCTCAGGAAAGGGTTCTCGTCAGCCTCCTCCAGCAGCAGCTCTGTTCCAAAGCTTTGGGCCAACCGTCGTGCCAGCGTGGTTTTCCCTACCCCGATGGGCCCTTCTACAACGATATAGCCGGGATGGCGGTCAATGACCGGCATGGCTGATTCGCTCCAACCCGCCCGGCGGACAGCTCTCGGCCACGGCGGCCAGGGACTGACCGCAAGGCATCACCAGGCCGGGAGCGATTTCATACAGGGGCGTTAAAACAAAATTACGGCGGTATATCTCGGGGTGGGGCACGGTGAGCACTTCGGAGCCGATACGCAGATCATCGTAGAGCAGCAGATCGAGATCCAGGGTTCTCGGCCCCCAGCGCTCCTGTCGCACCCGCTCATGAGCCTGCTCGATGGTCTGCAGCGCTTTCAGAAGCTCCAGTGGGTTCAATGTCGTTCGCAGTGCCACCACGGCATTGATGTAGTCCGGCTGATCCTGTGGGCCCAACGGCGCGCTACGATAAAGTGAGGAGGCTGCCGCCAGCTCGCAAGCCGGCAACTCGGCCAGTTCGGCTAGCGCGGTGGAGATCTGGTCAACGGGCTTTCCCAGGTTACTGCCCAGACCAATATATGCAAGATGGTTCGATGCCGTCATTTTGCTGCGGTTCGCGGGCCACGGCGTCGACGGCGGCGACGCCCTCTGACCGTACCAAAAACGCTGGCCATCTCCTTGCGCCGGTCGCTGTCGGCAATCTGAAATTCTGTCCACCACTCGCCCAGCTCCTGCTCCTCCTCGCCGGCATGAATGCGCAGCAGCATAAAGTCATAGGCCGCACGAAAACGCGGATGCTCCAGCAAACGGTAAGCCGCCTTGCCCGCCCGGCGGGCCAGACGCGGCTGCATCATCCAGATCTCCTGCATCGGGGTGGAGAAGCGGCGCGGCAGGGCGGTGGACTGCACCTGCTTCGATACCACTTCCCGCATGGCGTTGGTAAGCGCTAATGCCTGGGGCAGAGACTCGTCTGCCGCCACCTCCTGCTCCCACGCCAGACGCACAGGCTCCCATAGCAGCGCTGCGAATAAAAAAGCCGGTGTCACGGGCTTGCCTTCAGCGATGCGCTCATCGGTGTTGCCCAGCGCCTGCACCAGCATCACCAGGGGAAAGCCTCCCTCTTCGATGGCAAGCGCCTGTTCGGTTTGAGGGAAAAGGTGCTGAAACAGGTTGTAGTGGCGCAGCAACTCAAAGGTCTGAATAGCACAGCCCCCCATGAGCAGCTTTAACACCTCGTCGAACAAGCGGGCAGCGGGAATGTCCTGCAACAGGTGGCCCAATTCAAAGACGGCGGCCTCTGTCTCCTTTTCCAGACGAAAACCGATCTTGGCGGCAAAACGTACCGCACGCAGCATTCGCACGGGATCCTCCCGATAGCGCTGACGCGGATCCCCGATAATGCGCAACACGCCCGCCTCCAGGTCAGCCAGGCCACCGGTGTAATCCACCACCGAAAAATCACGAATATTGTAGTAGAGGGAGTTGACAGTAAAATCACGGCGCCAGGCATCTTCCTCCAGGCTGCCGTAAACGTTGTCACGCAGCAGCCGGCCGCTCTCGTCCGCCTCAATCTCGCCCTCCACCGCATCGGTACCCTGCCCGCGAAAGGTAGCCACCTCCACCACATCGCGGCCAAATACGATATGAGCCAGACGAAACCGCCGACCGATCAAGCGGCAATTGCGAAAAATAGCCCGAATCTGCTCCGGCTCCGCATTAGTGGTGATATCGAAGTCTTTGGGCTCGCGCCCCAGCAGTAGATCCCGCACCCCTCCCCCAACGAGATAGGCCTCATAGCCCTCATTCTTAAGGCGATATAAAACCTTCAATGCGTTTTCGCTGATACCTGCCCGGGAGATCGAATGATCAGGACGAGAAATAATGGTTGGACCGTTGATTGTGCTGTCGCCTTCTTATTTTATCTGGTAAAAAATGCCGTTCCCCGCGCTATACTAGCAAAAACCCCAGCCTTTCACCCAATATGGCAAAAAAACAACACTTACCGCCAAACTTTCTGCGGAGTACGTAGTCGCCCTGATTAACCCCACTACTTATCAATGATTTAACCTGTTTTGAACTTAACAGCCTGATTATTGGCTGCTACCCCGAAAAATAAAAGTTCAATTTTTTTGTAAAATTTTGCTTGCAATCCCCAAACAGTTAGGCGTAAAGTTGAGCCCGATCCGATCACAGACGTCAAATAACAACGTTTGTGGTTTTTTTACCACACAATTCCTTAGGGAGGGAATTATTCAATGAAGCGTTTTACTAAGAAAGCTCTGCCACTGGCCATCGCAGCCGCCATGGCTCCTGGTTTTGCCTCTGCAGCTGAGGTGAGTGGTTTTGCTGATGTCTTCTACAACGTAGCAAGCGATACTAACCCAACTGGTGATGGCCTGTTTACCGCCAATGGTGAGATCGATGTGACTGCTGCTCCAGCTGACGGTGTCTCTGTCCGCATGGACATTGACACAAGCCTTGCAACCGACGCAAACGCTTCTAGCGTTAATCTAGAGCAAGCCTACTTTGCCTGGGGCGTTACCGAAGGCGTGACTGTATTAGGCGGTATATTCAACAACCCGATTGGTGCAGAGGCTGAAGATGCGCCAGACATCAACTTCAACACCCATGGCGTTGTATACAACGTGCTAAATCATCAAACTGCCCTTTATGGTGATAGCGTAGCTGGTTTGGCAGGTGCTTTCGCTGTTGGTCCGGCAACCATCACCGTTGCTTACTTGGATGATATCGGCCTGGTTGCCGAAGAAAACTCTGTCGCTCTGGTGGTTAATGCCACTCCAGTAGAAGGGTTGGATGTAGAAGTAGGTTACGTCACACAAAAGAATGATGTTGCTGCCAATGGTGGCGCGGGCAACGTAGCTAACTTCAACCTGTCATACACAGGTGTTGAAAATCTGACTCTTGGCTTGGACTACTTGGTACCTTCAGAGATTATTGATTCTGCTTACGAAGTTTCTGCTCTGTATAGCTTCGGTGCTGTTGGTGTTGGGCTTCGCTTGGAAGATGTTGCCTATGCTGCTGGCGACTCCAACTCTCGTACCACACTACGCGTCAGCTACCAGGTGGCCAGCAATCTGACTGCTGCTATCGACTATGCTGATGGCACGACTGACGTAGCCGGTGTGTCCGGTGTTGACGGCATCGTCGCAGATGCTGAAACAACCCTGGAACTGATCGCTACTTTCTAAATCCTTTAGGACTTAGGAGTCGAAGATCGGGGTAGAATGCACCTCAGACGCAAGCTACCTTAGAAACGAAAGGCCGGATGAATGTTCATCCGGCCTTTTTAATGGCCACTGCCAGCCACTTCGCACAACCACTCACCGTGAACGCTTGCCAATATCACCCCACAACATCGAGATAGAGCTGGCGTGTGCGTTCGGCAACTCTGTCCGGATGGTAGTAGGAGAGCGCATATTGTCTGTTGTTTCTGCCCATGCCTGCAGCCAACTCGGCATCTGCCAGTATTCTTTCCATGCGACGGCTGATATCTGACGCATCAAAGGGATCAACCAAAAAACCGTTTTCCCAATCCCGAACCATGTAGGGCATTCCACAACGGTTAGAGGTAACCACAGGCAGCCCGACTGCCATTGCCTCTTCAATGCCCATCGGTGAATTCTCTTCCAACGAGACAAGCGCAAAGATGCTGGCCTGGGTCAATTCATGCGTGATAGCGTCGCTCGGCAAACTACCCAACAAAACGACCCTGTCACACAACCCAGTGCGCGCGATGTAGGCGCGGACCTCCTCCCCATAATCCTCTTCCACGATGGGGCCAGCCAGCCTCAACTGCGCGTCCCAGCCCTTCTCTAACAGCTGGTTAAACGCCTTGATAAGCATCAGGGTATTTTTTCTGCGTGAAATAACAGCGGCAGAAAAAACAATATGGGCGCTTGCATTGTGCTGAAGATCGAAAAATTTCGACGATATGGGGTTCTCAATATCGTGGATAGCCCCCCTTGCAATACCTGTCAGCCGCTCTCGCACGTAGGGACTAATGGAAACGATATGAGGCTGCTCTCTCCAGGCACCCGTCTCAACATAGCGCCATAATCTGGATCGTAGCCATGAGAAACGTCCACCGGAAAGTAGTGTGTCACCGTAAATAAACCCATGAATTGTGAACACCCTGGGAATCGGCAGGTCTTTCACCATAATCCCGTATGTATCGTGCGCATGAACAAGATCGGGGTTTAGCTCGGTAAGGTAGTTGGAAACAATCTTCCGTCCTTTCCCCATTGCATTCAACAATTCACTACCAGGTGGACAAGGAACCCGATGAATTGAAACGCCTTTGGCCTGGGAGACATCAACGTTGTCTATGTCAGTATCCAGCGTAACCACATGGATATCCAGATCACGGTAAGCCGCCAACGCCAGGGACAGGTTTACATTAACGGCCTCCACACCACCTTTCGGGGCATTCAGCTCTTTGGGAAAATGCGTAACGATAGCTACTTTCAATTGAATCAACCCTTTTTGTAGACCCCTCCGGCTCCAGCCAAGTGATCGGAAAGCCCCTGACTGCCGGCCCCGCCATAGAAGGCTCAGCCTGGCTAAATACCCAACACACTCTCAATGAAGTTTTCAGTACTGGCCCCGGGAAATCAATGAAAGAAACGAAATCCCGGCCAGCAGGCATGAAAGGAGGCTATATCGCCCCCCTCAGATCGGCTATTTTATAGTCCGCGCCATTACTGATATTGTCCTCGATGTACATTCGATACCACACTTCCAGGGCGATTATGCTCCATAGCTGAAGCGAGTAATCTTTCCTTCCTGACATGTGTTCGGCAATGAGCGCATGAACGCCATCGGGATCAAGCAAGCCGCTTTTTTCAATATTGTCTTTAGACAAAAATGAGTCAATAAACGGCTTGAGCTCCCCTTTGAACCATTGACCAATGGGCGAATCGAACCCGACCTTCTTCCGATTTACAATATCATCAGGCAACCACTTCTGCGCCACCTCTTTAAGAATATGCTTGCTTCGTGTTCCTTTAAGCCGGTAGTCACGCGGCAAGGACGTGGCAAAATCTATCAACCGGTAATCGCAAAGGGGGGCTCGAACTTCCAGACTGTGGGCCATACTCATTCGATCCATATAGGCCAGCTGATACTCGGAAAGATAGCCACCCACATCCAGCGCTGTAATTTTATCGTAAAGGAGATTGATATCTTCCCCGCCCCCCAACAGATGCTGCCGAAGAAAAGCTTCACCACTTTCATCCTCGGCTCCCTGCTTGACCTGATCGGACAACAACCCGGCTCTCACATCCTTATGGAGCAAACTCACCCAGCTCAGGTACGCTTCCCCTGGAGGTAAGTCGCTACCGGAAATAAATCGCTTCACCCGCTTGGAAAGACGACCACCCGTGGTAGATTCCGGCAGCTTCGACATAATTCGCTCTATAACCTGCGTCCTTAAGACGCGCGGCAGATGCCTGTAGTACTCCAGATATTTCAAGCCGGCATGGCGCGGGTACCCGTAGAAAGCCTCATCCCCACCCGTACCACTCAGCGCCACCTTGACCTTTTCCTGAACAAATTCACACAACAGATAAACCAAAACAGAGGTAGGTTCACCATGCGGTTCATCGTACTGCCAAATGATTTTCGGTAATAGATCCTTGCTGGATTGGGCCTCCAGGATCAGCTCGTGATGCTCTGTGCCCAGGTGGTCAGCCACCTTCTTGGCATAGGACAATTCATTAAAACCCTCTGCCAGGCCGGAATAGCCCACAGAAAACGTTTGCACCTGCGCCTCGTTCTTGCACATCAGGGCAACAATGACGGATGAATCAACGCCTCCGCTGAGAAAGGCTCCCACCTCCACATCACTTTTAAGACACAACTTAACGGCCTCATCCAAACGCGTTTCCAGTTGAGCTTCTGCCTCGTCATAAGACAGGTCGACTTTCTTGTACGGGTCGTGCTGCCAATACTGCTGCACGCGAACCCCGTCTTGCTTGTCCCATACCAGCAGGTGGCCAGGAGCCAGTTTGGATATCTCTTTATAGAAGGTCTGATCCCCTCCCACATAACCCGCAGCCAAAAAATCACATACGGCCTGAGGATTAACGGTACGACTCACCGATGCCTGCAGAATCGCCTTTATTTCCGAGCCAAAGAACAGTTTTTCACCCTGCCTGGCATAGTACAGGGGCTTCTCTCCAATTCGATCCCGTGCCAAAACAAGCCGCTGTTTCTTTACATCCCAAAGCGCAATACCAAACATACCGCGAAGATGCTGCACAAAGTCGAGGCCATAATCTTCATACAAATGGACGATGGTTTCTGTATCTGAGTTCGTCTTCAACTCGTGTCCATTTTCAAGAAGCTGTTCGCGCAACTCCTGGTAATTATAAATTTCGCCATTAAACACAAGCCAGACGTCGCCCGCCTCGTTGGATATGGGCTGGTTTCCATTTTCAAGATCGATAATGGCCAGCCTGCGCATGGCCAGACCAACACCAGGCGCATTATAAAACCCACCGTGATCCGGCCCCCTGTGAATGAGGCTGTCACACATGGATTGAAGAAGGCTCTTATCCTCTAAACCTACAAAACCGGTAATCCCACACATTTTTTATTCTCACAATAGTCAGCGCTCTAGCAAGATGCGCTAAAGGCAATAATATAAAATCCAGATTTTTATTTTATTGAGGATAAAATGTTATCCCACAGCGCCACACAATTATTAATATCGTGCTTTTGCCCGGCAGCCCTCGCCCGCCTGGAGAACTCTTTTAACGTCTCTCTATCCGCAAGTATTCTCAAGATGCGCTCGGCAAAAGCCTGCGGTTGTCGGTCATCCACCAAAAAACCATTTACACCGTCATCAACCAGATCACCCAAATCCCCCACATGAGACACTACTGCGGGTAAGCCCGTCATCATTGCCTCCATCAAAGCCAGGGACAATCCTTCCGAGTCAGAGGTAAGAACAAACACTTTGCTGTTCTTCAGCCATTCATCAATATTGCTCTGTTGCCCGGCAAACCTAACATTTTCTTCAATGCCCAAGTTCGCTGCCAACGCCTCAAGCTCACCTCGCAGAGGACCGTCGCCAACAATGGCGGCGCTAACGGTGGGTAACTCTTCAGCGACACATTTTACGGCCTTCAGAAAGATGTCCATTCGCTTGATTGGGGAAATACGACCAACGATGATCAAATCAATGCTCGCATCACCATCGGCAGGCACGTATTGACTCGCATCCAACCCGCCAGAGACCACGTAAAAGTGGCTATCTACCCCGCGTGAACGAAAAAAACTGGCCGCACTCGAGCCCATGGTGATCACAAGATCAAAACTGTTTACCACCCTCAACAGCCTTCTTTCCACTGCCGGGTCTGGCGTCACCAATTTTTCAAACAACCGATTCTCGCTGGCAATCCCCCCGTTCAGTAGCTCCGTCGGCCCACCCACACAGAAATACATCGATCGTGCACCAATGAGCTTGGCAAGCAATGCCGTTAACAAGCCGTTAAACAGCAGGTGAAACCCTCCGACCACATCGGGCCTTGTCTTTAACCCCACCCAAAGAAAGGTCAGCATTCGAGCCGGCACGCCGCCAATCAGTTTGACTAACCTTTTGGGAGGTGTGATTAACTCTACGTTTTCCATTGCGGGAACCGGGTAGATAGAAACCACCCTCAGACGCTTGCAACGATGCGAAAGAGCCAGAGGGCGTAAGTGCGCGCTAATCCAGTTATCGGAATGAAATGTCCCCGTTAACAGAATGTCGTATCCCTCGCCGGTATCTTCAGAGGGACGCCGGCCGATTAGCTTGGCGATAGAAAGCGCGATGGAGTAGAAAAACATCAGACACCGAACAAAACGGTGGAATAGCCAGTTTTTTACTTTCCATGGAAACGTTGGCTGGCTGGGCTGTCCCTCTGAGAAGACTTTGTAGTTGTCTTTGTTGCCCATGCTTGTCTGTCACCTATTTTTATTATTGACCCGGAGCACTGCTCACTCTCGGGGAGAAATTAAATATACGCTATACGCGCCATACGACGCCTATTTTCTCAGTCAGTAGCGATAAGGGAAAACCACCCTTGTGGCATATCAATTTTCACAGCAGCGGAAATTTCAATCTATTCCAGGGGAAACTGATACTTTCCCTCCCGCTCTCATCCTTCGCGTTACGTTGAATACCTTCACATATCTCGCCGTTCAGACGCACCTGAACCTCCCTTCCCGCAGGAACGTGCAACGTCACCCCCGCCAACTCCTCTTCTCTCCTGTCTGTGGTTAAGTTGACACGCAAAACATCACCACACCAGACAGAATCCACATCGATTTCCTGAACGGATCGATGGTAGTCCAGAATACGGCGAGTGGTCGTCACAAGAATTTTTCTGTCTTTAGCGTATTGAGAAAGCAACTCGAATGCTTTTCGAGAGGAGGCGCCAAACGGTTCCCACACGTCCGATATTTTACCGAGATGAGTATATAAGATACAGGTACCACCACGCTCTACCAATCGATCCAGCATCGGTGTCGTCAACACCTCGGCGATGCCTGCCGCATTATCAGCAGCACTGACGCCTCCCCAAAAAGGGTTGCTGCGCATAAATTCGTACATTTTGGTCCCGTCGCGCAGGCGGACAGGACACAGCAACTCATTTGACTGATGCATCGCATACTTGGCTTGACCACGCTTGGCCAGCAACCGCTTAAGAAACTCTTTGGCAACCGTCCGAAAAGACGCCAGCGGGTGAGAAGCCTTCCATATACCCTTTAGACTCGGCGTGACACCTTGCCCAATCACGCTGGTCACCCGCCCCATCCAGACATACTCCACCCCATAAGCAGCGGTCATGTCAGCATGATAGACCTGACTGCCC
>JALTMR010000500.1 GCA_027001525.1 Gammaproteobacteria bacterium | reverse complement strand
GCGGATGCCGTATTGACGCCCTCGACACCAACACTTGGCGCAACGTCATGAGCGTAAACCTGGAAGCCAATCTGGTGTTAATGCGCGAGGCACACCCTCTGCTGAAACTGGCACCCAAGGGTGGTCGTGTAGTGGTGATGGGCTCAAAGAACGTCCCGGCACCGGGCCCTGGGGCGGCTGCCTACTCGGCTTCCAAAGCTGCGCTCACCCAACTCATGCGAGTCGCTGCACTGGAATGGGGGCAAGATGGCATTCGCCTGAATGAACTCCACCCGGATGCGGTGTTCGACACGGGCATTTGGACAGAAGAAGTACTACAGGCCCGCGCCAGGCATTACGGCCTGAGCGTCGAGCAATACAAGACAAAAAATGTGCTGAAAACTGAGATTACCAGTCAGGACGTGGCGGAACTCACTGCCGAGTTATGTGGGCCACGCTTTGCGAAAACAACCGCAGCACAGATTCCCATGGACGGAGGGAATGAACGGGTAATTTAACTGCTCGGGGAGAGGTACGCTGGGAGCGTCAGTCTTCCAGCGTATCCATCAGATCAATCATGAACTCGGTATCTTCCTCGCTAACCGTTTCCCAACCGGAAAACCCCAGGCTCTCCAACACGCCCTGCCCCTTCTCTTCCTGCGTCATGGTCATCAAGGCATTCCCCATCGTTTCACGCATGTGGATCAGACGGGGCCCCACCAAAAGCACATGATTAATCACCTGAATCTGGCTCTGCACCAATGGGCGCAACTGAGAACGGATCATATTGGAGAGTTCGCTGTACGTCTCCTCGAGAAAGAAGCCGACGTCAGCATCCCCCTGAATCAGGTTTTTGGCCACGATGACATAGGTATCACTGCGATGAAGCACTGTGTTTTCTGCACTCAAATCACAGGGCTCCAGCATGATCATGCACATCATATTGACATCGGGATCATCCGTTGAGGAAATACGCAGGCCGGGCTTCAAATCCTCCACAACGTGAGCGGGACAATCAGCACGCACGGCAATAATTGCCTCATCCGATTTGTTTTGTGGACTGACCAACGGCAAAAAGCCCTTCTCACGTACCAGCAAACTGGCGTCGTAGGGATTAGCGTAGATCAGATCAAACTGGTTGTCGGCGATCGCTCGACGCTGGCTGTCAAAGTCATCAAACAGCTCCAGGTGAATACCTTCACCAATCGCCTTTTGCAGCCAGGTATTGAAAATAAACCAACCGGAAAGGTGGTTAGGATTAAAATCGGGACTAACGGTAAAATTGTATGTCATCACGCACACTCCAACACGTTAAAGCACCTGCAATCGAGAATCCGACCACCAACTTCAGCTCAACGTCCTATACAATTCCTCAGCTTCCCTGACCTTTGTTCGTGAGGGTTTACGCCGTACCGAGGTATACCCCATAAGCTGCCCACCGCGAATATTTGGAATCACTGTGGCGTAAACCCAGTAGTAACCGCCGTCTTTTCTCAGGTTTTTTACATAACCATGCCACTTCTTATTCTCTTTCAAAGTATCCCATAGCATTTTGAAAGCAGCAGCAGGCATATCTGGATGGCGTAAAATGTAGTGCGGAGCGCCAATCAACTCTTCTTCCGGATACCCGGCCATCTCGATAAAAGACTGATTAACGTGCGTGATCAGCCCTTGCGGGTCAGTGCGTGAAACAATCAGTCGCCCGTCGGGCATCGGTGTCTCCACGTCGGTGACAAGTACCTGGCGCACCGTGCCATCATGGTACTTTAACAACACCTCTCTATGCTCTCCGATGAGATCATCGGGACTCATATCCACCACCATACGCTGATTCCTACCCTCAGTTGGCTTTCCAAAAGCCTTGCACAGTCTATTATTTTATTGTTTTGTATACGTGGTGATGTTGATGAGCACCACATATTGGCACTACAGCACTTTAGAGATTGCCTCGGCAGCGCGTTTAACATCGAGAAAAATCAAACCCAAACGGGCACTCGGCTTGGCCAGGACAGAGAGAACAGCTTCTTTACCTGCATGCGTCATCAGCACGTAACCGTTGTCACCCTTGATCAACACCTGCTCCAAGGAGCCCCGAGCCAACTCCTGCGCCGTCCGGTCACCCAGGGAGAGCATGGCTGCGCCCATGGCCCCGACTCGATCCTCGTCCAAACCGGAGGGGAGCATTGCAGCCATCATCAAACCATCTGTCGAGATGACTGAAGATGCCTCAATATCTGCCGAGCTTCCGTTTAAGTCGCTGAGTATGGAGGTCAACAAATCAGAACGCATATTAGTTACTCCTGGTTATATAATTAAATCTGATAAGCATCAGCCAGGTTATTGAATAACACCCGACTCATACCCGTAATTGCCAAAAATCTATCCAATTCCTCTGCTAATGATGATGACTGATAAGACTCCTGCATTACCATCAGAGAGAACCCTAATACCGAGTTAATAGCACTAACAAGGGATACCGTTTTATCGACATCTCCACCACTGACCTCTCCCGCAATACGAGCCAACTCATTTTGAATCAGGCACATGCCCCCCGCCATGAACTCGACGGGCAGCTTGACCCTCACATGGGCATCCCCCACCGCATACATGGCAGCAGTGTACTCTACATCGTAAGGACCAGTAAAAAGACTGGTTAACCACTGTAAATGCGTCGCTTTGAGCGACTCTACACGCCCCTCTAAATGAACGGCCGTTTTGGGGATCGACAGCAACATCGCATAAAAATTATCGGTAACCTCTTGCAACCGAGGCCGAACCGTGTCGCCGGAGGCCACCAGCAGGGACTCCCTCTCCGGTGTCAGTCCAGAAAAGCGCTTGGCGTGATCCATCAGCTCATCAAAGTCGACATTATCCATATCGTTATTGCACCCCTAAAACTAATTATTCTTTTATTTGACTGGCGTCTCAGTTTACGTCGAAGCAGACCCAATAACCACAATTTATTAAAACCTTTTAGGAACCGATGTGTTGGCGACTGAGAAGATTACATAGCACCGGCTTCTCTACTCTCCTCGGCCTCAGCTCCCCGGTAGCGCTTGGTTAGGGTCCACACCAGGTCTGTCAACGCCATCTGGTTCATTTGTGGCACCCCGCCCAGGACCAAACTAAAACGCTGGTCGCCGATAAATACGGGCCAACAACCCAGGTGGCTATCACCCGAGGCATCCACAACAGACCATGCGGAGGAATCGATGCCCAGGTTATTGCGCAACAAGCCGCTGTGGCGCTGATGCAACGAAGCTACGTCAGCACTCAAGGCAGACAGCTCCTCGGCTGCTTCATGTGAAAAACCGTGCGTCGCCAGATAAAATCCCTGTTGATCAGCCAACAGAGCCTTGCCTGAACCGGAGAGAACCGAGAGGAACTCAGGGAGAATATCCTCAAGCATGCCGCTCGGGCCATCCCGCCCTTGATCTTCAGTCTGAATCCAGCCCAGCTTTTGCATCCGGTAAATGAGTTCAAGCATCTCCTGCTCAGACTGAAGTCCGGTCAGCTCTGCAATTAACTCTATGGTGATAACTTGACTGGAAGCGCCACTCATCAGCCCAAACAAAACCTGTCGAGCCAAGTCTTTTGAATCGCTCGATACAGCGTAGTAGGCCCCAGCAGGTGTGGGAATTACGTATCGTTCCGCTATAAGCTGATAATCACTCATTATTCACCTAGCCATGGGTCTAACGAAAACAGCAGCGCCTCGACAAGCCTCGAAACATCCTGCTCACGGCGCGCATCGATCTCAAACAACGGAGGGTTGATGTTGAGTTTTTGCAATTCTGCATGGTACTCATCCAGCGTGGGGGTCGCCTTCAAGTCCATCTGCGTTACCCCTACCGCCAATTTGCTCTCAGCGATAAAGTCTTTGAATGCATCCAGGAAAAAACGCATATCCTGAAAAGGATCGGCTCTTGTATTGTCTAACAACAGAACCAACCCCAACCCCCCTTGGGTCAGAATATCCCACATAAAATCGAACCGTTCCTGCCCCGGCGTACCATAAAGATGAATGCGCTCCTCACCCTCCAACACCATCATTCCATAGTCCATGGCAACGGTCGTGGTCTCTTTCCGCTCCCTTGTCATATCGGTGGCATTTGCATCAGTAGCCACCACGGGAATATCACTTAAGGCGCTTATGGCAGTTGTTTTTCCGGCGCCCACCGGGCCGGTAAATATTATTTTATAATTACTCATAGCCTATCTAAATATCTTTGATATCCATCTCATACAGAAGCCTACGCGCCCCCGCTTCCCCGCAGCCGCTTCAATATGCGACCAAACAGCGAATGATGCTTATGCTTCTGAGGAGTCGCCGCCTCTGCAACCGGACTGGCCCCCACCCCCTCGTTATTCGCAACCAAGCCAATTGCATTCGCGGCGCTGAAAAAAGCAAACACATGACTTTGAGGTAAATTCAGCACCTTGATGACCAGGGGCAGTGGCCTGGGCTGGTCAATAATGAGGGTCGCGATTCTCATTGCGTTGGGAATGGGATAGAAGCGTGTCAAATTCGGCCAATGCTTTAACTTCACGGGATTGGAAAGATTGGTGCCGGCAGGCAAACGCCCCTTGCTGCTCCACACCACAACCTTCCACAAGAAGACATCCAGGGACTGACCGGACTTTTCATCCGTCACCTTACGGATCATATTGAAGGTTTCATCACCTTTGTGTCGTTTGATCGTGCAGTTCAACAGATCCAGAGGTGTGCTACATAGATGCTTGAGCTGCTCGTCACTCAGTGTCGTGAGAACGCGTTTCACGCCTGGCAGAAAGGTGATGCTCTGCCAATCATTTTCATCAACCTGTATATTCAGCTGTACAGCCACATATTTTTTATTGGCCTGATCCAGCGCGTCCTGTATCTGCCCTTGCAGTAACTCCAGGGGATCGTAATAGGTCTCGCGTCGGCTCGTCTCTTTTGGTGTACTGGCCACTCTCGCCTTGATGGCCTGAGGTACTGGCTCTTTTTTGACCGTGCCGGCGGCAGGCACGGCTCGCGCTACAGAGGCACCAGCAGCCTCTGGCTCAGCTGTCTCTGGCGACGCAACGGCCACTTCTTCGGCGACACTCGCCGTCGCAACCGGCGCTGCCGATGCTGTGGCCACCCCCGCGCGAACCGCAGCAGGTATGCTGTCTTCCAAATCCAGCACAATGGACATGTCTGCCTGGTTATGAGGCATAGCGCGACGCACATCCTCTACAGCCCTGATCATTGCATCGATACGAACAGGCTTAGGCACATAGAACGTCCCAGCGATGTTCGGATCCCTGATTGCCATAATGATAGTGGGCCGCTCGGGAAAACGACTGCGGTAATCGCTCCACAACTCACTCGCATTCGCTGCATCCATGTTAAAAATACCCGCTTCAGCGGAGCTATCATCAACAAGAACACCACACCCTTTACCTGGCCCTTCAAACGCCAACCTCAGCGTCTCACGAGAGCGGTCATCAAAACCATAAACAGCCAAGCGCAAGGAGTGATTCACGCCATTACTCATCCGCATCGCCTCCCGGCATCTTCTCTACTGCGAAACTGTTAATGAGACCCTCCCATTCATCAGCCAGAGCAAATGGCTCATCACCCAATCGCTCCCTCATTCCAAACAATGCTTCCTGATGTTGCGTATGACGATATATCTCCAGGAGCTCCAGGCTGATGTCTTCTCGCATTCGCTCCCCCAATAACGCCTCTTCCAACAGCTTCTGCGCCAACTCGATGTGACCTGAGTCAATCAAATCCCTAGCTTCATCAATGGTATCGAATTCAGCCTGGGAGCTTGTATCGAGATATTCAACCAATGAGGTATCCCCTACCACGCCACCACTCAATCTGGAGTATCGACTAAGGGGCAACGTGTCATTTGATTTCACCCCGGATATCAGCCCCTTCTGTAACACATCAAGCTGCTCGTCACTCAAAAGGTCAGCCACCTTTTGCAGCATACGCGTGCGTAACGAGACCCCGCTATTGCCCAGGGCGATAAACAGGTCGAGTACCGCACCATAAATGAGCTCACTTTCCCCCACCTCATGGCAAAGCGCGATACGCTGAACATGACTCATCAGATCGGAGGGATGCCGGGAAACCTTGTGTGCCAGATGGTCCACTACGCGAGCCATGGATTCAACGGGCGGCGGCCTCAGCCAAGCCTCCCGAGACAAAAAACTGGGATCCAGAAGGGATAGATCAACCTGCGCTGCCGAAGCATCCGCTTGTTGAACGATAAAATCATCTGTCTTTGAATGATCGGACATTATTGAAACTAACGTTGTCTCTTATTAGAAATATGGAATTTCTTTCTTATTTTTTTGCTGCCAGACCACCAAGCTGATACTCGGCCGGGCAAACCGTCGTGCCCCGCCCCTCGAGACCGTGGGGTATAGACGCCGGGTGTTTTCAAGACTAGCTCTGACCTCATAATGACGCGACCTGCCCTGCGCCGTGCGCCCCATTGTACAGGATTTATAGAAAAATAAACCGATTTCTTCGCCCCCGGATATAGTATAATTCGACGCCTGTTTCGGCCCTTAATCCCAACCAAATCTGTAAACTTATACACCAACACCACACGGGCAAACCCATGGCTCAATATATCTACACAATGAACAGGGTCGGCAAGGTCGTCCCCCCTAAGAGAGCGATTCTCAAGGATATTTCACTTTCATTCTTTCCTGGTGCAAAGATAGGCGTGCTGGGCCTCAACGGTTCGGGCAAATCAAGCCTGCTGCGGATTATGGCCGGGATTGATACAGACATAGAGGGCGAAGCGCGGCCGCAACCCGGGATAAAAATTGGCTACCTTCCTCAGGAACCGCAACTCAATCCGGAGAAGGACGTCAGAGGAAACGTCGAGGAGGCCTTGGGACACATCAAAGAGGCGCTGGAACGCCTTGATGCTGTCTATGCCGCCTACGCGGATGCCGAAGCAGATTTCGACGCCCTGGCCAAAGAACAAGCCGAGCTGGAGAGTCTGATTCAGGTCGCCGATGGCCACAATCTGGAACGTCGCCTTGAGATCGCCGCAGACGCCCTGCGCCTCCCCCCCTGGGATGCCGATGTAACCACCCTTTCAGGGGGCGAACGCCGCCGCGTCGCCCTATGCCGCCTCATCCTCTCCAGCCCGGACATGCTCCTTCTGGACGAACCCACCAACCACCTGGATGCAGAGTCCATCGCCTGGCTGGAACAATTCCTGAAAGAATTTACCGGCACCGTCGTCGCCGTCACCCACGACCGCTACTTTCTTGATAACGTTGCAGGGTGGATTCTGGAGCTGGATCGAGGCCACGGCATCCCCTGGGAAGGAAACTACTCCTCCTGGCTGGAGCAAAAAGAGAAGCGCCTGGAGATGGAAAGCAAACAGGAGCAGGCCCGCGTAAAAGCGATGAAGGCAGAGCTTGAGTGGGTACGCACCAATGCAAAAGGCCGCCACGCCAAGAGCAAGGCCCGTATTGCCCGCTACGATGAAATGGCCAAGCAGAGCTTTGACAGCCGCAACGAAACCAACGAACTGTTTATCCCCCCCGGCCCCCGTCTGGGAGACCTGGTCATCGAAACCAAAGATCTTGGCAAAAGCTTTGGCGAGCGCCTGCTGATAGACAAGCTGAATTTCAACCTCCCCCCAGGGGGAATCGTTGGCATTATCGGCCCCAACGGTGCAGGCAAATCAACGCTATTCAAAATGATCGTGGGCGAAGAACGCCCTGACCAGGGAGACATACGCATCGGGGAGACCGTCCAGCTCGCCTACGTCGACCAAAGTCGTGACTCACTGAACGGAGACAAAACTGCCTGGGAGGAGATTTCTGAGGGCCAGGAGATGATCACCGTCGGCAACATCCAAATCAACTCCCGTGCCTACCTGAGCCGCTTCAACTTCAAGGGGTCAGATCAGCAAAAACTGGTCAAAAATCTGTCTGGCGGAGAGCGCAACCGCCTCCACCTGGCTAAACTACTGCAAAGTGGGGGCAACGTACTGCTGCTGGACGAACCCACCAACGACCTCGATGTTGAGACTCTGCGCGCACTGGAAGAAGCATTGCTGGAGTTTGCCGGCTGCGCCATCGTCATCTCACACGACCGCTGGTTCCTCGACCGCATCGCCACCCACATTCTGGCATTTGAAGGCAACAGCCATGTAGAGTGGTTCGAAGGCAATTACGCAGATTACGAAGAAGACAAAAAACGTCGCCTGGGAGACAACGCAGCAGAGCCCCACCGCATCAGTTTCAAAAAGTTCAGCGACTAGCTTAGTCAGGGCACCACTACTGATCATTAACGCAGAGTAACGAACGCATCTCGCTATCGAACAGGGACACCACCTCTTCCGCAGGCAACGGTTTGCTGAAGAGGAATCCCTGCACTTCGTCACATCCGTGCTGGCGAAGAAACTCCAGCTGCTCGGGCGTTTCCACCCCTTCCGCCAACACTTTCAGTTTGAGGCTGTGCCCCATGGTGATAATTGCCCGTGCGAGGTTGGCATCGTCCATATCATCGGTTACATCCTTGACGAAAGAGCGGTCAATTTTCAGTGTATTGATAGGGAAGCGGGTCAGATAACTCAGTGAAGAGTAGCCTGTACCAAAGTCGTCGATGGAGATATTTACCTTCATCTGCTGCAGTTCAGAGAGCATCCTCACACTCTGCTCTACATCGCTCATCAAGCTGCTTTCGGTGATCTCCAGATCCAGACGTCTCGGATCCAAGCCACTGCTGCTCAACGCTTCAGCAACGGTATCGACTAAAGTAGTCTGGTCAATCTGGCGGGGTGAGAGGTTGACGGCCATACGAACAAAGTCGAAGCCGGCCTCCATCCACGCCTGTGCCTGCTGACATGCCGTGTGCAGCACCCAGTCACCCACCGGTAAAATGAGCCCGGTCTCCTCCAGCAGGGGAATAAACTGAGCGGGGGATACCATTCCCAGATCCGGATGGTTCCAGCGTATCAACGCCTCCACGCCGATGATTTTGCCACTATTGAGGTCCAGCTGCGGCTGGTAGAAGAGCACAAACTCTTCACGCCCCAGGGCACGGCGCAGACTATTCTCCAGCACCAGATGCTCGAAAGCACTGGCGTCCAGATCCCCCGTATAGAAGCGATAAGCGTTGCGCCCGTGATCCTTGACGTGATGCATTGCTGCACCAGCGTGCTTGATCAGATCATCAGCATTGTCGGCATCGTTCGGATAGAGCGCCACGCCGATGCTCGCGGTAACATAAACCTCCTGACCAGCCACCTCGAACGGGCTCTCAAACACCGACAGAATTTTACGCGACACATGGGCAGCATCTTTATCCGTGCCCAGGTTTGTCAGCATCAGAGCATACTCGTCACCGCTGAGACGCCCCACTGTATCGCATTTCCTGACCACGCTGTTCAGACGCTCCGCGACACACTTCAATAGCTGGTCACCACTGCCGTGACCCATGGTTTCGTTGAGCGTTTTAAACCGATCCAGATCGACTCTCAACAACGCCAGCTTTTTGTCTGACCGGGCGGCTTGCGCCACCCCTTGAATCAGCCGATCCTGAAACAGGGAACGGTTAGGCAAGTTGGTCAACGAATCGAAATTAGCCAGATGGTGAATGCGCGTCTGAGCTTCTTTTATTTCACTGATATCGTTGATCACCACAATGTAGTGGGTGACATTCCCACCGCTATCTTTTGTCTCCACAATGGCCATCCAGGCCAGGTAGCGCTCACCGTTTTTGCGGCTCCCCTGAACCTCTCCCTTCCACTGCCCGTCTCGCTGTACCGTTCGCCAAATTTCATCGCTTGCAGCATGCCCCGTCTGGCTGTCCAGAATGCAGTCCAGCCCTTTGCAGGAAAAATCAGACATCAGGTAGCCGGTAATATTGGAAAAGGAAAAATTGGCCCGGAGAATTTTTTTGTCTTTGTCCGCCACCACAATCCCTTCGACGCTATTGGCAAACACCTGCTCCGAGAGACGCATATTCTCCTCTGCCTGCTTGCGCAAGGTGATGTCCCGAATAATGCCGACGATAAAAACCTGATCATTGACCCTGACATCCGAGATATTGA
>JALTMR010000499.1 GCA_027001525.1 Gammaproteobacteria bacterium | reverse complement strand
GAGAAGCGTATCTACCCGGCGATCAATATCAATCGTTCCGGCACTCGTCGTGAAGAGTTGCTAATCAAGCAGGAGACACTCCAGAAGATCTGGATTCTACGCAAGCTGTTGCACCCCATGGATGAGTTGGCGGCAATGGAGTTTCTGCTGGACAAGCTCAAAGACACCAAAACTAACGCAGAGTTTTTTGAGTCGATGAAGCGTTAAACCGACAGAGCCTGATCCACCCACAAAATTACTAGAGTCGTGCCGGATTTGAAAGCGCTTGCCGTGAGGGCGGCATTTCGGTATGATGCGCGGCTATTTCTCGGGTCCGTACCCCAATTTAGTGCGGCGAAACAATGACTGAGAGGTTTCTTAAGATGAAAGCGGACATCCATCCTGCTTATAACGAAGTAGATGTTACCTGTAGCTGCGGCAACGAATTTAAAACCCGCTCTACACTGGGTAAGCCAGAATTACATATCGATGTATGCGCATCTTGCCATCCGTTTTTCACTGGCAAGCAGAAGATGCTGGATACAGCGGGTCGTGTAGATAAATTCCGTCAGAAGTACGGAATCAAATAACACTACCGACGATGAGGCCTATGGGTCTCTTGGAAAAGGGCGTCCTGCGGGGCGCCCTTTTCGCGTTTGGGGATCTGGTTATTTTCTGCCCGACGCCACCTGCCACAAATGTGCAGTGAAGATAACTACCGTATTGGCCGACGTTAACGATACACCTCGTCAGGGAGGCCCCCTCCGCGTGAACGGGCTACATTCCCGCCGTTTTGTCTGAAAGGAATAACTAGAGCGCCTATGAGTGACATACTGAAGCAACAAGCCCTCGACTACCACGCCAAACCCGTACCGGGGAAGATCGCCACGGCCATTACCAAGCCCTGTGATAGCCAGCACGACCTTTCGATGGCTTATACCCCTGGCGTCGCGGAGCCGGTACGTGAGATAGCCAAAGACAAACACGCGGCCTACAAGTACACCGGTAAGGGCAATTTGGTTGCCGTGATTACCGATGGCTCCGCCGTGCTGGGTTTGGGGAATACGGGGGCCCTGGCGAGCAAGCCGGTGATGGAAGGCAAGGGCGTGCTGTTTAAAAAATTTGCTGATGTTGATGTGTTCGATATCGAAGTGGACGCCGGGTCAGCCGAGGCATTCATCGAGACAGTTGTGCGTATTGCCCCCACATTCGGCGGGATCAATCTGGAAGATATCGCCGCCCCTCACTGTTTTGAGATTGAAAAGACGCTGATCGATAAACTCGATATCCCCGTTTTCCACGACGATCAGCACGGCACCGCCATTATCATTGCTGCCGGCCTACTGAATGCGCTGGAGATTCAGGAAAAACCCCTGGCAGAGGCTCGTATTGTCTGTTTGGGGGCCGGTGCTGCCGGGCTTGCCTCCATGCGTCTGTTACAGGCGTTGGGTGCCGCTCATGACAACATCACCCTAGTGGATCGCAAAGGGGTCGTGCACAGTGGTCGCGATGATTTAAATATCTACAAGCAGGAGTTTGCTCATGAAACTGCGGAGCGAACCCTGCTGGACGCCATGACCGGTGCCGATGTGTTTATCGGTGTTTCGGGTCCCAACCTGGTGAGTTCGGAGGAGCTGGCCGCAATGGCCCCCAGGCCTGTGGTCTTTGCGCTCTCCAATCCAGACCCGGAAATTCTGCCCGGTGTCGCCTTGACGACTCGCCATGATCTGATCATGGCGACCGGGCGCAGCGACTATCCGAACCAGGTAAATAACGTGCTAGGATTCCCCTTCATTTTTCGTGGCGCACTGGATGTCCACGCACGGGGTATCAACGAAGAGATGCAGATTGCCGCTGTTCACGCCCTGCGTTTGCTGGCGCACGAACCTGTGCCGTCGGAGGTGTTGGCAGGATACGGCCTGGATTCGCTGGAGTATGGCCCCGGCTATATTATTCCCAAGCCGACTGACCCTCGCTTGATCGACTGGGTCGCCCCGGCGGTGGCAAGGGCCGCGGTTGAGACAGGTATGGCTCGCACAGATTATCCGCCCCACTACCCCGCATGAGCCTGGCTGCATACGGGTTTGTTGCAAGAAACTGAGAATCTCTAGATAAAGGAACTTCTTATGAGCAAAGAGACCGTTACCGTTACCGATAACGTCACAGGCAAGCAGATTGAGTTACCTGTCTATCATGGCTCCGAAGGACCCGGCGCAGTAGATATCGCCAAGTTCTACCAGGAGCTGGGGTACGTGACGTACGACCCGGGCTTTGTCTCAACGGCCAGTTGCCGCAGTGCCATTACTTTTATCGATGGTGACAAGGGCGAGTTGATGTATCGCGGCTACCCCATCGAGCAGTTGGCGGAAAAGAGCAACTTTCTCGAAGTGGCCTACCTGCTGCTTTACGGTGAGTTGCCCAATGAAGCGCAGCAGGATGAATTTAATCGTAATATTCTGCGCCACACCATGCTCAACGAGAGCTTAAAGAGCTTCTACAAGGGTTTTAATCATGATGCTCATCCGATGGCCATTATGGTGGGCGTGGTGGGTTCTCTTTCAGCGTTCTATCACGACTCCACCGATGTGATGAACCCCGCCCACCGGGAG
>JALTMR010000498.1 GCA_027001525.1 Gammaproteobacteria bacterium | reverse complement strand
GGGCAGGGTGGCATGGAGAATGGCTTCGACCGAAGGTGTCGGTGCGTTGGCCACCGTCATGTGAGTGCGCAACTCATTGACCATTTCCGGGTCACTCAGGCTTTCCAGCTCAGCCAGTTTCAGCAGATGATCAAGGCGCACCGGGGCAAAACCGGGGCGGTCGATGGTCTCCAGATCCCAGCCGCTGCCTTTGACGTAGAGCAGCGTTTCTTCTTCGCCAAGAATATTTTTCTCGCTGATTTTGACGGAGGTATTCCCGCCACCGTGCAGTACTAAAGAGGCATCTCTGCCCAGCAGGCGAGAGGTGTAGACTCGCAAGCCGAGGTCGTCCTCATATTGCTTTGCTTCGTCATCGTTCCAGAGGCTTTCCATAATGCTCCATCGTCTTCTTGTATTAGTAAGAGGAAGCTATTTTACTGGCTTTGGGGGTGACAGGAACCCCTCTCGATCAAGCGATTAATCCGGGCAGGGCTCTCAACCACAAATAATTATCAGACCGGGGTGAGCGGTAGTGTGCGAGTATCCGCCCGGGCCTGGCGTGCAGGTAAGGCGGTGGCGAAGCGGTGGATGAATTTCTCGGCGGTGAGCCGGTAGGCCGTCAGTTTACCGCCGTAGATGGTGGCCACAGACGGATGGGCAGGGTCATCTGCGTGGAAGATCGTCTCACGGGGCCGCGAGAAGGCCGTGCCCCGGGTGTGGGGCAATACCCTCAGCCCCGCAAAGGCCCCATCAATATGGTGTCGTGTAATGCCCTTGTATCGGGGGAAGTAGGTTCCCAGCACCTCGCACAGATAGTCCTCCTCTTGCGGTAGCGGCACCACATCGGCGGGGTCACCCGGATAGAGGGTTTCCGTGGTGCCCACCATTGTTTTCCCCTTCCAGGGAATAGCAAAAACGGCTCGCCGGTCCTGCGGCGCTTCCACATAGTAGATGCCCTGGCTGAGCTGGCCCTCAACAATGATATGGGTGCCCTGAACAAGGTCCATCGTCAGTGGGCGCACCTGGGGAGTGGTCTTCTCCAGTACCCGATTGGCCCAGGGGCCGGCGGCATTGACCATCAACCTGGCGTGACATATCTGCTCTTTCGCGCCACGGGTGTAGTGAATCACGCAGCCACTTTTCGTGATTTCAGCGTTGACGAATCGGGCAGGCATCGCCAGTTCCGCACCCAACGCCTGGGCGGAGTGCATCACGGCGCGGGTGAGGGCCGCGTCATCGGTTTGGCCGTCGAAGTAGCAATAGACCTTTTGCAGTCCACTGGTGGAGAGGCCGTCCAGCGCGTCCCATTCGTGTCGCGCGACCTGCCGGAACAGCGCCTCCTCCTCCAGCCCCCCTAGCGCGGCATAAAGAGACAGGCCGGTGCGTATCTGCCAGGGGCGACGCTGGGTGTGTTTGTAGATGGGAAGAAAAAACGGTTGGAGCCTGACCAGCGCAGGGGCCAGTTTTAACAACAAAGCCCGCTCATGCAGGCACTCGCGCACCAGACCGAATTGCGCGCTCTCAAGGTAGCGCAGACCGCCGTGGATAAGTTTGCTGGAGCGGCTGGAGGTGCCCGCCGCCAGGGCATCTTGCTCCAGAAGGAGAACGGAATAACCCGCCGCAGCGGCTGCCTGGGCAACCCCCGCGCCGTGGATGCCACCGCCAATAATAACCAGGTCATAGGTTCTGTTCGTCAACGCAACGTCTGCTCCTGAGGGCCTTGTTGCCAAGCATCTCTGCCACGGCCATGGTCTCGACATAATCTGCACCGAGTCTGGCCAGTTTAGACGCGGTCTTTGCCTGAGTCACCTCATAAAAGGCCCACTGCCAGGGGCCTTGCCACACCGCCTCGATACCGTCAGGGAGTTTGGTGTGGTTACAGAACAGGTAATCCGGGGCCAGTTCCGTGGCCTGAGACAGCGTTTCATCATCGTAAGTTTTTAAAATCCAGCCGATGGCTTCAAACCCCATGGCGCGGGCGCATCGCAGAGAGAGGAGGTCGTAGGAAATCAGCACACAGCGATCGATGACCGGTGAGCAGATCCCGGCCACGGCCTTGACGACCTTTTCTATCCCGTAAGCATCCAGAGACTCCTGCTTCACCTCCACAAAGGCGCGCACCTGAGGCCACCTTTGCAATAAATCGATGGCCGACGCCAGAGAAGGGATACCGACGTGCGAAAACTTCTTTGGCTGCTTTTTCGCCTCGTTGACAACAATGGTGTCGAGCTTTTCAGCATCGATACTGAAAATGCGTTTGTTGGTGCCGGTGGTGCGTTTCAGGTTGGCGTCGTGCAGAAGAACGGGGACGCCGTCATTGGTAAATTGAACGTCAAATTCCACACAGTCGGCACCCGCCTCAAAGGCCGCCTCCAGTGCCACCAGTGTGTTTTCGGGATAACGTTTCGCATAGCCACGATGGGCGATTAAGATAGGTGCATCCATTGGCTCTGAACAGTGGTCCTTGGTTGGCTTAAGTCCCGATTCCGGCGTTCCTCAGCATACCCCGCCCGGCTTGCGACGGATTCCCTGGCGCTTGGGGTTTCTGGCTATTCATTTCCGGCCCTGTGCCGGCTATAGCGCCGCCGGGCCAGACCCGCGCGTATAACCGGCTTTCACCCCTCCTGTTTCGGACAATCCCTTTTCAAGTTTAGCCCTCCAGTCAAAATAGCGCTGGATCAGTGGTGTGGCTTTTCGGGGCGTGAAGGTCTCCTCCGCTTCGACTGGCCAGATGTCGGGTTGTCCGGCGCAGAGGTAAGCCAATCCACGGGCGGTGGCCTCCAGGGTTTTGGGGCGCACAACGGGTTTGCCGCTCAGGTCTGCCAGGCGCTGGCACAACGGTGTTAACCCGGCCAGGCCGCCGCTGACCCGCAGGCGGCTGGCGGGGGGGAGGTAGCGCTCGCTCTCTTCCATAATTCGCTGCAGCAGGAAGGCGATGCTCTCCGCCACGGCCACCGCCCGGGCGCTTGCGCCTCCTGCGCCAATAAAACGCGAGTCAAAATCCGCCGCCCAGTAGGGGGCCGCCAGCCCGGCAACGCCGTTGAGAAACAGCGGCGGTTGCGTGATCTCCTCCATCCAGCTGGATAACTGCTGTTCGAGATGTTCGATGCCTTCGCGCCGGGCCAGCCACTGTAACGCACGGGCTGCCCCATTCACTGTGCCCTCCAGCGTGTAGCAAGCTCCCCGCTCATCGCGATAAACCACACTGCTTAACAACGCGTCAGCATGCAGTGGTGCCGTGGTGGTTCGCTGCACAAATGCCCCCGTGCCGATGTTGATGTAGGCGGTATCCGGTTGCGGTTCACCCCAGCCAAAAAGGGCAGCGGATTGATCGCCAGTGATCACCGTCAGGGGAATGCATTGCCCGGCGATCTCAATGTCGCCAAAGTGTTGGTGGCTGAAGCTGGCTGGGGGGAGGATGTCGCCAGGAATCTGATAGAGCGCCAGCAGCGCCGGATCCCAGTCATGCTGTTCAATATTCCACAGCTGGGTTCTTGATGCATTGGCAGGGTCGGCCAGCAGCGGCGTTTGCCTGAGCAGCTTGAAGGCGAGATAGCTGGCCAGCGGGCCAATGGTCAGGCGTCCATTTTCCAGGGCCTGTTGCACCTCCACCAGGTGATCCAGGCACCAGCGAATTTTACTGCCACCATAATGCGGCGAGAGCATTAAACCTGTGTGCCGGTGAATAAATTTCTGCTTGGGTGCCAGCTGCGCCAGCCAGGCCTGGTGGCGACGATCCTGCCAGCTGATGACCGCAGAGAGGGGTTCCCCACTGAGTTTGTCCCAACAGACCATACTGGCGCGCTGCGTGGCCAGCCCCGCAGCCCGAATTTTTTTGCCCCGTACGCCGGCTTGCTGAATAACAGTGGCGATGGCCTGGCGAACCGAGTCCAGCATCTCCCCCGCCTCATGCTCCACCCAGTCGGGTTTTGGTGTAGCGGTCGTTATCGCCACCTCTGCCCGGGCGATTTGATGACCCAGGCCGTCAAAAACAATGGCCCGACTGGCATGCCCACCTTGATCGATCGCCAGATAAAGCGCGTTACTTTTTGAGGAAGAGATCAACGTACCCCCTTGCCGGTTTTCCGCCTGGGTGCGCCGTAGGCGACAAGCCTGCCGGCTGGATTGGCCCACCTGAGTCAACAGGCGCCTTGGTCGCACGTTAACACACGGGTCTATCGCATGTTAGCGGGCCAGGTGGTTGTCAGCTGGGGAAATCATGGCATCGGCCACCAGCTCCAGCCAGTGTTTTACCGGAATGGTCGCCTGGCTCTCCAGCTGCATGTGGCAGCCGATGTTGGCGGTGGCGATGATGTCGGGTTGATGTTGCATCAAGGCGGTGAGCTTCTGGTCCAGCAGCGCTTGCGATATGCTGGGTTGCAGGATGGAGTAGGTCCCCGCTGAGCCGCAGCACAGGTGGCCGTCTGCAACGTTGACCAGTTTGAACCCCAGTGTTTCCAGAATAGTTTCCACTCGTCCGTTTAACTGCTGGGCGTGTTGCAGTGTGCATGGGGTTTGGAAGGCTATTTTTGCGTCGGGAATGTCAAGGCGCAGCGACGATATGTTTTCATTGGCCACCACCTCACACGGATCCTTGGCCAGGGTCGAGACCCATGCTGCTTTTTGCGCATAGCGGGGGTCATCTTTAAGCGCTTCGCCGTACTCTTTGACCATGGCCCCGCAGCCACTGGCAGTGACCAGAATCGCTTCGTGTGGTGCTTCTCCCGCCGGGTCGATCAGGGGCCACCAGGCATCGATGTTTTGCCGCATAAATGCCAGCCCTTCGTCGCGCTGGGTTAAGTGATAGCTGACAGCACCGCAGCAACCCGCTGCCGGAGGGGTAGTCAGCGTGACGCCAAGGTGATCCAGTATTTTGATGGCCGCGCTGTTGGCACCGGGTTTGATGACCGATTGCGCACAACCTGCCAGCGTGATCATTTTGCGCCCATGCACGTTGCGGGAGGCGGGTTGCGCCGTTTGGGTGAGGGGTACTTTTTTCTTCAGCACAGCGGGCAGGATTGGTTTTAGCAGCTGGGATATTTTAATCAGTGGTGCCAAACGCTGTGGGTGTGGCAACACGCTGAGCAACACTTTGCGGGTGGCGCGATCTGATAACGGACGGGTGATTTTTTTATCAATATACTCGCGCCCGATCTCCACCAGCCGCCCGTATTTTACACCGGACGGGCAGGTGGTTTCACAAGAGCGGCAGGTGAGGCAGCGGTCAAGGTGGTGTTGTGTCTTGTCGCTCACGGCCCGGCCTTCGAGCATCTGTTTTATCAGATAGATGCGGCCCCGCGGGCCGTCCAGTTCATCCCCGTTGTGTTGATAGGTCGGGCAGGTTGCGGTGCAAAAGCCACAGTGGACGCAGCTGCGCAATATCGCATCAGCCTCATCGCCAATGCGGGTATCTTTGATGTCATCAGCCAGGTTGGTCTGCATGGGGAACTCCGTAGTGAAAGGCCGCTGTCTACGCCAATTTCCAGACCGGCTTACAGGCCGGAGTAGAGGCGGCCGGGATTGAAAATCCCCGCGGGGTCGAATGCCTGCTTCAGGCGGCGATGCAGCTGAATCACACCATCGGCCGGCCACTGGAATGTCTCGCAATCGGCCGCGCCCCGACGGAACAGCGTCGCGTGCCCCCCCGCTGCCTGCGCCTGTTTGCGAATCTGTTGTGCTGAGCTGCTGCTGAGTAGCCAGCGCTGTGCTCCGCTCCAGTCGATGAACCAGCTGCCGGGGATGTCGATCGGCGCGGTATTTGCCGGCACCGAGAGCCGCCATAGCGGTTGTTCGGACTGAAAAAACGGATGCTGATGCTCTTTGACCCGCTGCCAGAAAGCATCGCCGTCGGGTTGTGCTTCATAGCCGATCAATTGATGCGCACTTTTGACCGCGGTGCCGGCACCGCTGAGCCGCAGGTAGAGGTTTTCACCGTCGTAGCAGGCGGCGTTGAGCGGCAGTGACTTGCCGGCCCAGCGGTTCATCGTCTCCAGCGCCTGTGGCAGCGATGTTTTGTTGACCAGCGTGATCTGCGCCGCCGGCCTGGGCAGTACCTTGAGGCTGACCTCCAGCAGTACGCCGAGCGTGCCCATGGCCCCCGCCATCAGGCGTGAGCAGTCGTAGCCGGCAACATTTTTCATGACCTGGCCACCGAAGCGGAGGATTTCACCGCGGCCGTTAATCAGTTTGACCCCAAGGAGGTAGTCGCGTGCCGAGCCACTGAAGGGGCGGCTGGGGCCCGAGAGGCCGCAGGCAATGGTGCCGCCCAGTGTGGCGTTGGGGCCAAAGTGGGGGGGCTCAAACGGCAATATCTGCCCGGCCTCGGCCAGGGTCTGCTCCAGCTCACGCAGTGGCGTTCCGGCGCGGGCGGTGATCACCAGTTCCACCGGGTCGTAGCTGACAATGCCCCGGTGTTCACTGACATCAAGCAGCGTCGCCTGCGTTGTGCGGCCGAGATGGTTCTTGCTGCCACTGCCCTGAATCCGCAGTGGCTGCCGGGCCTCGATCGCACCGAGCACCTGCTGCTGTAACTGTTGGCTTAGGTTCTGGTTCATAGCTGCTCGCAAGGGTGTTGTGACGGCTGGTTTTTATCTTGTGCGGGGAGCTGGCGATATTCAGAGCACCGCCTGGGGGTTGGCACGGCTTTGCCGGGGTTGAGCAATTCCGCCGGGTCAAAGGCCCGCTTGACCGCGTGAAACTGATTCAGCTCTGCGCGATTGAATTGCAGGTGCATCTGGGGCAGCTTCTCGATGCCGACGCCATGCTCACCAGTGATGGTGCCTCCCACCTCAATGCAAAGTTCCAGAATCTTGCCGCCAAAGGCCTCGGTGCGTTCCAGCTCGCCAGGGGTGTTGGCATCGTAGAGGATTAGCGGGTGCAGATTGCCATCCCCGGCGTGGAAAACATTGGCGACGCGCAAGTCATATTCGACAGAGAGTTCCGCCATGCGGCGCAGAATATAGGGCAGGTGCTTGCGTGGAATGGTGCCGTCCATGCAGTAGTAATCGGGGGCGAGGCGGCCGACGGCGGGGAATGCGGCTTTGCGGCCTTTCCAGAAGGCCTCCCGTTCGGCTTCGTCGCGCGCGGTTCTGACCTCGGTTGCGCCGCACTGCTGCATCACCTCCCGTACGATCAGAATCTGCTCCGATACCTCTTCGTTGGTGCCATCGATCTCGCACAGCAAAATTGCTTCGGCATCGGTGGGGTAGCCGACGTGAACAAAATCTTCCGCCGCCTGGATTGCCAGCTTGTCCATCATCTCCAGCCCTCCGGGAATGATGCCTGCCGAGATGATCTCCCCCACCGCAACTCCCGCCTTTTCCACATCGTCGAAAGCGGCCAGAACCACCTGGGCGCGATCGGGCATGGGGGTGAGCTTGACCGTGACTTCCACCACCACCCCCAGCATTCCCTCGGAGCCGTTGATCAGCGCGAGCAGGTCGTAGCCGCTGGCGTCCAGCGCATCGCTGCCGAGGGTGACCAGCTCGCCGTCCATCATGACCAGTTTGACCTTGCGCACATTGTGTACCGTCAGGCCGTACTTGAGGCAGTGGACGCCGCCGGAGTTCTCCGCCACGTTGCCGCCGATAGTGCAGGCGATCTGTGACGAGGGGTCGGGGGCGTAGTAAAGACGGTGTGGCGCCACGGCCTGGGAGATGGCCAGGTTGCGCACGCCGGGCTGGACCACGGCGGTGCGTGCCTGCGGATCGATGTCGAGAATCGACATGAATTTTGCGAGGCTCAGCACCACGCCGTCACCGACCGGTGTGGCGCCGCCGGACAGACCGGTGCCGGCACCGCGGGCCACCACCGGTACCTGGTGCTGGTAGCACAACTGCATGATGGCCTGCACCTCTTCAACCGTGCTGGGCAGCACCACGATCATTGGCAGTTTGCGATAGGCGGAGAGGGCATCACATTCGTAGGGGCGCAGGTCCTCCTCGTCGTAGAGCAGCGCGTCGTGGGCAACAATGTCCTGCAGCCTGGCGACCAGGGCGGCCTTGTCCAGCGTTGGCGCGCCGGCTTCGTCTGCTACCGAATCCTCGCTCACCGTTGTGGTGACGTACTGTTTTGTGCTTTCAATCCGTTCGCTGCTCATCGGCCTTTCCCCCTTGGAAAAGTGCTTGGTTGTCTCGAATGTGATGCCGGTCTGTTTTTGCTTACACCAGCGCGGCACTCCTGTTGCGGAGGATCACTTTGTCTGGTGCGGTGGTTAGACGCCGTACGGCGGTGGCCAGCGCGTTCTCATCGCCGACATTGCCGGGGAAGATGACCACCGGCAGCGCCGGGTAGCGTGGGTGCGTGGTGGGGCAACGCACCACGGAACAGCCCGGCAGCAGTTGCCCGAGCACCCGGGATGTACGGAGTGAGAGGGCGCTGCTCAGCACATCGTTCGAGGTGATGCCGCCTTTGCTGATGAGAAAACCGATGGTGGGCGGCAGGCCCCGCACCAGCGCCATCAAAAAGGCGGAGACGCGTTCCCCAAAGGCGAGGCGCGTGGCCTGGTCGTCAAAGACCAGCTCCTGGCGAGAGGTGTAGATGACGGGGGTGAGCCCCGCCGCATGGGCCTCTGCGATCTGCTGTAAAAGACGTTCCAAAAGCGCTGCCCGATCCTGATCGATGGCGCCGACGTCCACTTCGATGCCGGTCACGTTGGGCTCCCTGAGCAACACGGCCAGCTGTTGCGTGGTCTTGGCGACGTGGGAGCCGACAATGATGGCGCCGGGCTTGTGCCCCCGAACGCAGGCGGCCATCTCTTCGGCGGCCACCGGTTGAGGCGGCAGGGCGGCGAGGGCCGTCAGCAGGCTTGCGGCGCTGCGAAACAGAAAGCGCTTGCCGTTTTGCGCCGCTTGGGTGAGTTGCGTTGCAAAGTGGTTCAGGTCGGCCTGGGTTTCGCTGTCCACCGTGCAACAGACGTTGTTGCTCAGCGCCATCAGTCGTGCGCTACAGTCACCGCGCACATCGTCGAGAAAAAAGGATTCAACCTGGTGGGCACTGATGCGGCCAGCGGTTTTCTCTTCCACGTAATCGGGCAGGAAGCTGTGGCTGAAGCCAAAGACCGAATCGTTGGCAAATTCCGTTTCATGCACCGGGATCTCTTCACCGTCGGCGATCAGGTAGTGGATGCCCTGGCGAGTGAAGCGGCCGCCCTCGAAAAATGCCGGCACCAGAAAGTGGGCATCAAACGGCCCCAGCTCCTCGGCGATGACATCGGTCTCCACCGGGTAGTGGCCTCGCAGGGTGGAGTCCGAGCGACTGACCAGAATCGGGTTGATCTCGATATTGGCCGCGGCCAGTGTTGCCAGTGCCTGTTTCAGGTTGGTGCACACTTCGCGGGTCAGGGTGGCGGCGCTGGCTGCATCCATGCCGCGTGTGTTGGTGAGGACGAAGAAGAGCGGCGAGTCGTCCTGCAACGCCTCGCACAGTGTGTCGACATCCCAGCGGGTTAACAGCAGGCAACCGTGGACGGTCTGTGACCCGGTGGGGTCATCGTCGAGGGCTATGATTTTAGTCTGTGTCATCGGGCATTCTCCGGGCGTTCTCTGTCAGTGCCCGCCACACCCTGCATCGAGCTGGTCACGATGCAGGTGGGGCGGGCGGCTATGGCTGCGTCAGCGCGGTGTCAGCCAATCAGGGTGGCAGCGCGCTCACACATCGCCTCTGCGGTGATGCCGTTGAACGCCATGATCTCACCCGGCGTGGCGGTGGTTTCGCCGCGCTTCCAGCAGATGACATCGCGCCTCGCCGCCCGGGTACGCAGCAGCACGGGTTCCAGTGGGGCGCTGGGGCCACCGCTGACGGCCAGCAGCAGGTCGCCATCAAACAGGGCATTAAAGTCGGCATCTGACATGAAGTTGCTCTCTCCGCCGGTGACGGTTGACCACAGCACATCGCTTTCGCGATAGAGCAGGCGAGGATTGACCACAGCAACGATGCGTACTTTGTAGCCCTGTGCTTCCAGCTGATCCTTCGCCTCGAAAACGGGCAGGAAGATCATGTCCCCGGTGACGGCGAAAACGACAGTGCCTTTGTCACCCGATGCGCTTTCGTAGATCGTGGCGGCACCGGAGTCCATCGCCTGGCGCGCTTCGGCCAGCGTCATGTAAACAGGCAGCGGGCTCTTGGAGGCGATGATTGTCATCACCTTGTTGCTGCTGTTGGTGGCGTA
>JALTMR010000497.1 GCA_027001525.1 Gammaproteobacteria bacterium | reverse complement strand
GGGTTATGGAGTGGCTGACCCGCCCCCTCCAGCCGGGCCTGAGCGGCCTCAATGGCGGCCTGGGCCCCCTGCACCGCCGGGCTCGCCGTCCATACCTGCTGGACAAAGCCCTGCAACGACGCATCACTTTTCTGCGCCGCATGGGCGCTGATCACCAGCCCTGCCCCGGAGGGGTGCGAGGCTGCCGCAAACACGGTCGGGAACGCCAAGCAGGCGCAGACGCCCGCACACAAAACACGTTTTAAAAACATTAGATAGATCCTTTAGATGGAACAAACCACACGCCGCCACAACACTCTTAGCGACAAATTCGGGGTCAACAACAGGAGTTAAGCGATGGGAGGCCTGAGAAGCGGCGTAATATAAAGAGAAGGAAGTGCCAGGGCGGCATAAGCGCCGGTCTCGTGACCGTTGAGCAGCAACGGTGCGCCATCCTCGTAGAGAATGCCGATGAGATGAGCCGCGCCGTGGCAGCAGTGATCGCAATGGTCAAAATCCGCAGCGTCGGGGTGGTCGGCGTCAGCGCTGCCGAGCAGTTCAACCGCCGCCGCCATATCGCCCGCCACCATCGCCTCGGGATGGGAGTCCCAAGCGAAAGCAATCCCCGAGAAGAGATTGATGATGAGCAGAAGCGAAGCCAGTGTGCGTTTCATGGTGTCCGAATGGTAGGTGATGATCAGTGGCACGTCAATTCAAAGAAGTGCCACTACAATCGCCCCTGCTTCTCCACCGCCGTGACCCAGTACACCCCCTGGCCGTTGAGGTTGTTTTGCGCAATCAGCGTGGCGAGCACGGCATCCACATCGGCCGCCGCCAGCAATACGTCCACCCGCACGCGGGGCACATAGCCCACTACTTTATCCCGCGCCGAGAGAAAGGGGTCCTGCTCACTCTGGTGGGAGTGGCCCTCAACGTGGGAGAAGGTGAAGCCCTCCACCTGTTGCAGCCCCCGCAGGCTGTCGGCCAGCGCTTGTTGAACACCCGCGTGGATCACAATCGTCAGATTTTTCATGCGCTTGCTCCTTGTTTTTTCTCCGCCCGCCCCTCCATCCAGGCGTAGAGTGTGGGCAGCAGGATGAGGGTCAGCACAGTGGAGGTGACGAGGCCACCGATGACCACCACGGCCAGCGGTTGTTGCAGCTCAGAGCCGGGGCCGGTGGCCATCAGCAGCGGCACCAGACCAAGGCTGGCGATAAGCGCCGTCATCAGCACCGGGCGCAGTCGCCGTTCCGCCCCCTGCTGTACGGCCTGCAACAGCGAATAGCCGTTCTCACGCAGCTGATTGAAGTAACTCACCATCACCACGCCGTTGAGCACCGCCACGCCGAACAGGGTGATAAACCCCACGGAGGCGGGCACTGACAGATAGAGACCCGAGAGGTAGAGACTGACGACACCGCCAATCATGGCAAAGGGAATATTCAGGATAATCAACCCCGCCTGGCGCAGGGAGCGGAAGGTGGTGAAGAGCATCAGAAAGATCAGCACGATGGCAATAGGCACCACCAGGGCCAGCCGGGCAGCGGCCCGTTGCTGGTTCTCAAACTGCCCCCCGTAGGTGACGTAGTAACCGGGCGGCAGCTGCACATTGGCATCGATAGTACGGCGGATGTCGTCCACAAAACCCACCACATCGCGCCCCTCCACATTGGCCTGCACCACCACCAGCCGCTTGGCCGATTCACGCGAGATCACCACCGGGCCGTCCACCTCGCGGATATCGGCCAGACTGCTCAGGGGAATCTCGTTACCCCCGGGGGCCTGCACCAGCAGTGCGCCGATGGCCTGGGGCGAGGTACGAGCCTGCTCCGGGTAGCGCAGCAGTACGCCGACGCGCAGATTCTCCTCAATCACCTCGGTCACCACCTGGCCGCCAACGGCCACCTCCACCAGACGGTTGATATCTTCCACATTGATGCCAAAACGGGCGATGGCCTCGGGGCGGATTTCCACCTGCAGGTAGATCTGCCCCGAGAGCTGTTCACGGAACACATCCACCGCGCCGGGGATCTCGCTGACCAGGGCCTCAATCTGTTTCGACTTCTCCTCCAGCACACTCAGCTCATCACCGTAGAGTTTGATGGCGGTGGCCGCGCGCACGCCGGTCAGCATCTCGGAAACACGCATATCGATGGGCTGGGTGAAGGCGTAGTCGATGCCGACAAAGGCGTCGAGCTTGTCACGCAGGCGAGCCTGAAAATCCGCCAGGCTGCTGTGCCACTCCTCCCGGGGGCGGGTGATGAGAAAGTTGTCGGTCTGATTCAGATCCATCGGGTCCATGCGCAGTTCGTCGGCTCCGGTGCGCGAGACCACGCCGATGACCTCGGGCAGCTCCATCATCGCTTTTTGCATCGGCGCATCGAGCGCCAGCGAGTGTTCCAGCGAGATGCTGGGCAGTTTTTCGATAATCACCACCGTGGTGCCCTCGTCCATCACCGGCATAAACTCCTTGCCGATCAGGGGGAAAAGCGCCAGTGCCGCCACCAACGCCGCCACGGCACTACCGACAGCAATACCGCGCTGGCGCAGCGCCCAGCGCATGACCGGCAGATAGACCGCCTTCAACGCCACCAGCAATCGGCCATCCGTCTCCGCACCACCGCGCATGAGAAAACTGGCCAGCACCGGGATCACCGTCAGTGACAAAATCAGCGACCCGATCAGCGCGAAGCTGATGGTCACCGCCAGCGGGGTGAACATCTTGCCCTCCAGCCCGGTGAGGCTGAACAGCGGCAGAAAGACGGTGATGATAATCAGAATGCCGGAAATCACCGGCGTCGCCACCTCCACCACGGCGCGGTAGACCAGATGCAGGCGGCTCACCCCCTTCTGGGCGTGGCTCAGGCGGGTGTGGATATTCTCCACCACCACGACGGCGGCATCCACCAGCACGCCGATGGCGATGGTCAGACCCCCCAGCGACATCAGATTGGCGCTGATACCAAAGATGCGCATCATCAAGAAGGTAAAGAGCACCGACAGCGGCAGAATCAGCGCCACGGTCAGGGCGCTGCGCAGGTTGCCCAGCATCACAATCAACACGATCAGCACCAGCACCACCGCTTCGGCGAGCGCCTTTTCCACCGTCCAGACCGCCTGGGTCACCAGTTCGGTGCGGTCATAAAAGGGCACAATGGTGACGCCATCGGGCAGCGCCGGCTTGAGCGCCTCCAGCACCTGCTTGACCCCCTCAATGGTGGTGCGGCTGTTGGCCCCCCGGGCCAGCAGCACCAGCCCGGTCACCACTTCGCCCTCGCCGTCAGCCGTCACCGCGCCGTAGCGGGTGAGCGAGTTGATGCGTACCTCGGCCACATCCCGCACATGCACCGGCATACCGTTTTGACTGGCGACGGTGATGCGGCCGATATCGGCCATATTGCGCAACTGGCCCACGGTGCGCACCAGCAGCACCTCGTTGTTGCGGTTGATGCGATCACCGCCGGCGTTGCGGTTGTTGGCTTGCAGCGCCGACTCCAGATCATCGATGCCCAGGCCGTAGGAAGCGAGCGCCACCGGATCGGCCACCACTTCGTAGACCTTCACCTCACCGCCCAGGGAGTTGACCTCGGCCACCCCCTCGACACCACGCAGACGCGGGCGAATCACCCAGTCCTGAATGCGGCGCAAGGCCTGGTTGCTGAACCCTTCGCCCTCGACACGGTACATATACCCCTCGCCCAGTGGCGTGGTAATGGGGCCGAGGCCGCCCTCCACCCCGTCGGGCAGATCGGCCCAGACCTGACTCAAGCGTTCGGTCACCTGCTGGCGGGCCCAGTAGATGTCCGTGCCGTCCTCAAAGTCGATCACGATGATGCTCAACGCATATTTGGTGGTGGAGCGCAGCACCGTCTGGCGTGCGATGCCCTGCATCTCCACCTCCACCGGAAAGGTGATGCGGCTCTCCACCTCTGTGGGCGACAGCCCCGGCGCTTTGATGATCACCTGCACCTGGGGGGAGGAGATTTCGGGAAAGGCGTCGATGGGCAGCGTTTTAAACGCCCAGATACCGGCACCGGTCAGCCCCAGCGCCACCAGCAACATCATCAGCCGCTGAATCAGAGAGAAACGGATTAAGGCATCAATCATGACCTATTCATCTCCCTGATACTGCCAATGGGATTTGAGTTCCGCCACACCGCTGCTGACCACCTCATCGCCAACCTTCAGCCCCGTGTCGATGCGTACCCAGCCGCCCGTGGGCCGGCCGGTGGTCACCTTCACCGGCGCAAACTGGCGAGGCCCCTTGACCACGAACACGTAGCTGTCATTGCCGCGCCGAAACAGCGCGCTGGCGGGCACCATCAGGCCCGAGCGGGCGATGCCTGTCAGCTCTGCCTGCACGTACATGCCGGGGCGCAGCCGCCCCTGTTTATTGTCGATCACCACCCGGCCGGAGAGGGTCTGGCTGCTCACCTCCACCTCACCGGCGAGCGTCTCCAGATGGCCGCCAAAACGCTGCTGCGGATAGGCGGCAACGCGGATGCGGGCCTGACTGCCCAGCGCCACATCGCCGATGCGGGCCACCGGAATCTGCACATCGGCCCACACCTCGCTGAGATCGGCGATACGAAAGGCACGCTCCCCCGCCGCCAGCATCTGGCCCGTTTCAATCGCCACCTCCAGCAACATGCCGTCGGCGGGACTGAGCAGGACGTAGCCGGCGATGTCATCCGGGTATTGGGCCAGGCGGGCGATCTGCGCCTCGTTCATGCCGGCCAGGGTCAGCTCCCGATAACGCTGATCCAGCACCGCGTCTGCCATCTTGTATTTGCTCTCCGCCGCCAGCAGACGGCTCGTCGCCACCACCCCTTCGTCGCTCAGGGCTTTGATGCGCAGGTAGTCGGCCTGGGCCACCTCGTTCAGTGCCAGCGCTTCGAGATAGTCGGTCTGTGCCTGCCCCAAAGTGGTGCTGCGCAGCCGCGCCAACACCTGGCCCTTGCGCACCCGGGTCTGCGCCACCACCTTCAACTCGGTAACCAGGCCATCCACCACCGGCGCAACACTGAACAGGCGCTGCTGATCAGCGCGCAGGGTGCCGTTCACCGTCAGGGTGGCGGCGGCCTCGCGGGGGGCGACGGTAGCGGTGCTCAGGGTGATGTTACCCATCTGCCGGGGCGTCAGCTCCAGGGCGTTCAGCGTCAGTGGCAGGGCCAGTGCGGCGGCCAGTATCGGTCGGGCAAAATGGAGTTTCATTGGGCAGTTCCTTGTTCATTGAGCAGAGACAGGCCGGCGGTGCGGCGCAGTGCAGCCGCCTCCATCCAGGCCGCTTGCAGCAGTTCGAGATAGCGGCCGCGGGCGTTGAAGTAGCTCTCCACCGCGTCCACGAGATTCAATATGTCCACCTGGCCAGCCACAAACCCCTTGCGGCTGAGACGGAAGATCTCCTCCGCGGGCACCAGCACATGGGTACGAAAATCGTGCCCCTGTTCAATCAGGTGCGACAGATGCCGGTGGTTAAGGCCCAGGCGATTGCCGAGCCGGCGCAGCAGTGCATCCACTTCAAACTGCGCCTTTTGACGATTGGCCCGGGCGGCATCGATATTGCCCTTGCCTCGATTCCACAGCGGCACCGTCAGCGTCACCCCAAAAGCGGTGGCGGTTTGACGCCGATCCCCCAACACATCACGCTCCTGGGCCAACCAGACTTCGGGGTCGGCGAAGCGATCTGCCCGCGCCACCGCCACACCCTGGCGCGCCGCCTCAACGCCCTGACGCGCCGCCACAAGCGCCGGGTGGGCCTCAAGTCGCGTGAGCATCTCGTCCAATGGCGGCAGTGGTGGAAAGTGGTCCAGAGAGGCCACCGCCGGCGCGGCCTCCTCCATATTCAACAGGGTTCGAAAATCGGAGAGCGCCTCGCCGACCCGGCCCTCGGCGGTGGCAATCTCCTGCTTGGCCGACTCACGCACCAGGTCGAGACGCAGACGCGCCAGACGCGACAGATCCCCCGCCGCCTCACGCCGTTGACCGATGTGCTGAAACTCATCGGCGCTCTCAAGCCGCTGCCTGGCCAGCTGCAACCGGGCCCGGCTGAACTGCAGACTGTGAAAGATGCGCGCCGCCTCATACTCCAGCAACAGGCGCTGCTGACTCACGTTGGCCTCAGCCTGCCGGAGGCTGGCACCGGCCTGCTGGCGCTGCAGATCGAGGCGGCCACTCAGCGGCAGCGGCTGGGTGATGCTGAGCAGATTCAGCGCCGTACCGCCCTGGCCGTCATCTTTGCCCATGGCATTGCTGGCACCCAGGGCAATGGTGGGATTCGGCCAGGCCCCCGCCTGCCCCAAACGCCCCTGACGCGCCTTCACCTCGGCCTCGGCCGCCGCCCGCTCCGGGGCCACCTGCAACACACGCTGGGCGGTGGATTGCAGCGTCCAATCCGCAGCCTGAGCCAGCGTCGGCGCGCCGCCCCCTGCCAGCACGGCACCGGCACAGAGCAACACCCTCAAGCGTTGGAAACCTCTTCTCGACACGACAAGCTCCTTTTCACAAGCCGGCAGCAGTGCCAACCAGATAATATAAGTTATTAGATTCCGCGCTCCGGGAACCCGCTGCCAGCGCACGGGGCATGCTGAATAACAATCAGCGCGGAAAAACAGAGGGACGCGAGATAACATGGCGCCATCCTAGCGCTACAAAATGAAACGAGGCTTAAAGGGACAGGGGGGGGGACAGAAAGGAAGAGAATTAACCGGGGGACATTTTCAACCACCCCCGCTCTGGTCATTGAGAACGCCCTATTGGAGCCCGTCGGGCGGAGAAAAACCCGTCGAGTTCTACTTGGGCCGACGCCCGAACACATGCAGCGGCTGTTGCAGGCGAGCCAGGAAGCTGCGATGGCGGGCAGAGCCCTGATCAAGATGGCGATAGACCCGCACCTTGACCAGGTCGGTAATAATAGCCGAGGTGATGGAGTAACCCCAGATGAGAGCGATCTCCGGCCAGGTGATGGGCGTAATCAGGCCCAGACCGTAAGCGGCCAGCAAGGTAGCCGCCAGTTTGGTGACAACGGCAGACCAGATCATGATCGGCGCAGGCCAGGGGCGCTGCCAGAAATGGCCCTTGGTGCGAGCAACGAAGAGCACCAGATGACCGGCCACGGCCATTTTGAGAAAAACATAGGTTTGAATCTGCGCCACATCCAGCAACAGCCAGTCCCGCGCCAGAAACAGCATACCGAAACTGCCAATGACCCCCACAACCCCCATGGCCGTGGCCACGGTGATGACCTGACGCATGTCCCAGCGCACGGGCTGCTTCTCCAGCCCGGTACGATCGTAGGCAATGGTCATGATGGGAACATCATTGAAGAAGGCGAGCAGAATAATCATCACCGCCGTGATGGGGTAGAAATCGAAAAAGACCATCGCCAGCACCACAAAAAACATGATGCGCACCGTCTCGCTGATGCGATAGATGGCATAGGCGTTCATGCGCTCGAAAATACGCCGCGCCTCCTCGATGGCGTTGATGATGACCGACAGCCCGGGGGCGGTAAGCACCATATCCGCTGCGGCGCGGGCAGCATCGGTCGCGCCGCTGACGGCGATGCCCACATCGGCCTGTTTCAACGCCGGCGCGTCGTTAACCCCGTCCCCCGTCATGCCGGTGATGTGGTCCCGCCCCTGTAACATTTTGACGATGGCAAATTTGTGCTCGGGGTAGACCTCGGCAAAGCCGTCGGCCTTATCCACCAGCTCGGCGCTGGCGGGGTGCGGCTTATGGTCGTCCACCGGCAGCGAGTCCGCTTTGAGAATGTTGCCTCTGAGCCCCAGTTTGGCGGAGATCTGTTTGGCGATGGAGAGGTTGTCGCCTGTCACCATCTTCACATCAACACCGTAGGCGCGCGCCTGGGCAATGGTCGCTGCTGAGTCCTCACGGGGTGGGTCGAAAAGGGAGAGGATGCCGAGAAAGGTCCACCCCACCGCACCGTTCTCCTTGCGCGCCACACCCAGTGCGCGATAGCCCTGGCGGGCAAAAGAGTCCACCACCTCCTGCGCCCGTGCCTGCTCCTCACCCCCCAACGCCGTCAGCTCCATAATCACCTGCGGCGCCCCTTTGGCCACTTGAAAGGTGTTGCCGCTGGCGTCCTGCACCGTGGCTTCCGTGCGTTTGTGTACCGGATCGAAGGGGATGAAATCGGTCTGGCGATAGCCAACGGCCGATGCCTTGTCCGCAAGGCCATTGAGCACGGCTTCATCGATGGCGTCCTGATTCTCTTCACGCGACGCCAGGGCTGCGGCCAGCAACACCTCCTGATCGGTTTCAGCGCGAAAGCGCTCCACCTCTCCCAGCGTCAGGCGGTTTTGTGTCAGGGTGCCGGTTTTGTCGGAGCAGAGAATGTCCATACTGGCCATCTCCTCGATGGACTCCAGTCGGGTGACAATGGCCTTGTGACGCGACAGCGCCTTGGCCCCCATGGCCATGGTCATGGAGAGCACGGCGGGCATGGCCACCGGGATCGAGGCAACGGTGAGAATCAGCGCAAACTGCACCACCTCCAGCCAGGGGGCCTGGCGGTGGAACTGCACCAGCACCAGCAACGCCACCAGGGCCAGACTGATGTAGATCAGATAATCTCCAATGGTGAGCACCGCCTTCTGGAAATGGGAGACAGTTTTGGCCTGCTCCACCAGCGTTGCCGTTTTGCCGAAACGGGTATGCGTTCCGGTGGCTTTGACCCGGGCCACCACCTCGCCCTGCTTGACAATGGTGCTGGAGAAGGCTTCGTCGCCCTTGCGTTTGCTGACCGGCAGGGACTCGCCGGTCAGGGCGGACTGATCGACGCTGAGGTAGTCCCCCTCGATCAACTGAACATCGGCCGGGATCACATCACCCAGGCGCAGACGAACCACATCCCCCGGCACCAGCCTCCGGGCCTCCACCACCTGCCAACGGCCATCACGCAGCACCCGCGCCTTCAACGCCAGCTGCTTTTTCAGCGCCGCCACGGCATTGCCGGCGGTAAACTCCTGCCAGAAGCCGACCCCGGCGTTAAACACCAGCAGCGTGATGATGATCCAGAAATCTGCCCAGTGCTGCACCAGCGCCGAGAGCGCGGCGGCCACCTCGATCATCCAGGGAATCGGGCCCCAGAAGTAACCCAGCAGACGCCACAGCAACGACACCTGCTTCTCCACCAGCTCGTTGGGACCGTACTGCGCCAGAAGCCCGGCAGCCTCCTTGCTGCTCAGGCCCCGCACAGCGGGGGAGGCGGGAGCGTCAGTCACATTCTCAGCGGTGGTTTCGTTCATGGTTCCAGCCTCAGCAAATGTTCGAGTAGGGTCATCCTATGCCCCGGTACGGCATGCGTCTGCAACTTAAGTTACACCTGAATCAGTACCTTCAGGGTGGTGCCTAGCCCACCTCATCCGCCGCTGAGGCACCCAACAGCATCAGGCCACAACGCTGCGGACTGACATGAACCACCAGAAAGCGGGCAGGCCGCCCTCCCTCCGGGGGCACCACATCCACCACCTCCCCCACATGCAGGCCGAAAGAGCAGCCCAGGCCGATGCCGCCGGCACTGACATCCAGCAGGGAAACACACCCCAGCGGCTCGTGCAGGCGCGAGACCTCAACATCGACGTCTGAGGTGTAGCGCGTCTGCCAGCGGTGTTCCATCATCATGGCGGCGGACCAGGGCTGTAATTCAAGGCAGGGTGAAGACCGGCTCGGCACCACTCCAGGCCAGGCGGGTGCGCCAGCGCTCGGGGTCATCATCGCCGACGTTGGCCAGCACTACTGTTTGACCATCCATCACCGCCTGGTGCAGCACCTCCAGCTTCTCTTCTGGGATACCCATGCGCCGCAGGGCGATAGTCAGGTGGGTAGCTGCCGCCCCGGTGGTCATCAAACCGGCCCCCACCGCCGCACCGGCCACCGCATTGAGCAAGGGCCCGGCGATCAGCACCGGGCCAATACCGGGCAGTAGAAAGAGCCCGGCGGAGCTGGCCAGCAAACCGCCCAGCGAGCCCCAGAACGCCCCCTCGGAGCCCCACACCTTGAAGCGCTCTTTTTCGTCGCCATAGGCGATGCCGAGAAAGTCATCCCCCTGGCCACCGGCCCTGTGTAACACAGAGACCTCATCCATGGGGAAGTCGTGTTTAATCATCTCCTCCACCGCGGCGTGGGCATCTTCAGAACGGTTAAACACTGCCC
>JALTMR010000496.1 GCA_027001525.1 Gammaproteobacteria bacterium | reverse complement strand
GACAACCTCGTCGCTGCGTAAGCACCCGGTTACAAATATAGATCACTGCTTTGAGCGGCTGGGCAAGACAGAACTTTAGCGCCTGAAACGGCGTTGTTGCATGAACCATCAGCGCCAGTCTGCGCACGGTGTTGCCCCATGAGAAAAGTCACTAACGAGCGCTGATGTACGAGGAGATATCACACTCGGGTATAGCGAGGGCCTCCTGTCTCAATGGTACGAAAACCAGCAATCAAGTGGGCGATGTGTATGAAAGACAAGCAGTTAGGGGTGATGCGTGATCTACGCCCGGCATGCATGAAAGAGAAGCGGCAGTGAAAAACAAGAACGGTTGAGGCGTACTAACGCCTGCCTAAACAGATATAATTGAGGGACTTCTGGTTATTCATGAATTGTCCACTGATGCATCATGCCTGATGCGCAGCCCGACTCAGTGTGCCGCTCAATTGCGTGCCCGGTGCCACCGTGTTGTAGACGGTGCCAAACTTGCGAATGTTATCGTGCATCAGCGCCAGTTTGCGCTCCTCCTCATCGGTGTCCACCACGATCTCATAGTCGATACTGACCATTTTTGGCGGCTTGTCCTGGCGCAGGCCATGCACTTTGACCGTGACAGCGCGGTAATCGAAACCGATGATGGGGCCGACCCGTTCCATGTTCTTGAGGATGCAGGCAGCGACGGCGGCCAACAGCAGCTCGGCAGGATTAAGGGCATCGGCGCGGCCATTGAGGTCGGTATCGATGATCAGTTCGGCCTCTTTGCACTGCACCGCGCTGCCTTGGGCGTCGATACGTCTTGCGCTAATTTCATATTCCAGCATCTCACTTCTCCGTCTGGTTTTGCGCTGCTACGATTGCGCAAGCCAACCTTCGACCTTCTTGCGATCGGGCACGCCACCGGCATGCACCACGGTTTCATCGATCACCACCGCTGGTGTACTCATGACACCGTAATTCATAATCTCCACAAGATCCTCCACTTTTTCCAAGGTAACCTCTGCACCTTTTTCCTTCGCAACCTGTTCAATCAGCGCCATGGTCGATTTGCAGTTTGCGCAACCACTGCCGAGTACTTTTATATTTTTCATTGGGGCATCCTCATATAAAGGGCGTCATAAAATTAAAGATCCAGCCAACCAGCGTAAATGCGGTTAACAACATAAAAAACAAAATGGCCAGCAACTTCCATTGCATTACCTGTTTAAGCAATATGAATTCAGGAAAACTGGCCGCCACCGTGCTCATGCAGAAAGCGAGTGTTGTGCCGACAGGCAGACCCTTTGTTATCAGGCTGTCGATAATCGGAATAACCCCTGTGGCATTCGAATAGAGCGGGATACCCAGCAACACCGCCGCCGGCACCGACCACCATTGGCCATCCCCCAAATGGGCTTCAATCCAGCCATCCGGTACAAAACCATGCAAGGCTGCCCCTGCCCCGACGCCGATGATCACCCACTTCCAGATTCGGCCGAAAATATCCATCGCTTCCTGCCGGGCAAACTGATGCCGTTCAGCCAAACTCATCACCGCAGCCCCTTTAGGGGCGATGCCCCGGTGTTCTGATTGCCGGCCTTTTTTGAGCGCATCGGCCGCGAAGGATTGCAACCAGCGTTCCGAACGAATGGCATCAAGAAACACCCCGCCGAGAATACCCACGCTCATCCCCACAACGATGTAGAGCAGCGTAAACTTCCAGCCAAGCAGGCCTAACAACAGCACCACGGCCACTTCATTGATCAGCGGTGAGGTAATCAAAAACGCCATGGTGATGCCAATGGGAATCCCGGCGGATGTAAAACCAAGGAACACTGGAATACTTGAGCAGGAACAGAAAGGAGTGATGGCACCAAAACCTGAACCCAGCAGATAACCGATCCCCCGATGTTTAGCCGCCAGATAATCCCTGACCCACTCCACATTCAATGACGCTCTAATCAAGGCGATGAGGTAGATCATCACCACCAGCAGCACAAATATCTTGCTGGTGTCTTCGACAAAAAAATGCAGTGCATCACCCAGCTTCGTCTCAGCGGCGACACCCAACAGTTGGTAAACAAGCCAGCTGGCGAAGTCAGAAAAAATCTGCAACATAATCAGCCCTCAATCACGCGATTTTGGCCTCGTACCAAGGCTTGCTGGCATTCACCACCCGCACTACCAGCAGCATCACCGGCACCTCGATCAGCACCCCCACGACGGTGGCCAGCGCCGCTCCCGATTGAATGCCAAACAGGCTGATGGCGGTAGCCACCGCCAGCTCGAAAAAGTTGGAGGCACCAATCAGCGCCGACGGGGCAGCAATATTGTGCTTTTCACCCACAACACGGTTAAGCCAGTAGGCCAGCGACGAGTTAAAGAAAACCTGAATTAAGATCGGCACCGCCAGCAGCGCAATGATCAGCGGCTGTGCCACAATCGCCCCGCCCTGAAAGGCAAACAGCAACACCAGCGTCAGCAGCAGCGCCACCACCGACCACGGCCCGATGCGCTGCACAGCACGATCAAAATTCGCCTCGCCTTTGGCCAACAACGCCTTGCGCCACAGCTGGGCGATAATCACAGGAATAAGAATGTAGAGCAGCACCGAGGTGAGCAGCGTATCCC
>JALTMR010000495.1 GCA_027001525.1 Gammaproteobacteria bacterium | reverse complement strand
ATCATGGACAAGGCATCCGTATCCAGCAGGTGGCGCTGCTGGGCATCGCGAATCAACTCGACAAGTTCAGTCCTATCTTTTGGCTCGCCCGACAAAGCCTGCCCCAGTTTCTCCAACCAGGATCGCCCCGCCGGGCTGCTACTCGATCGTTCCTCAGTCATAGTCGTGTGTTCCTGTTGCCTCTGTTAGTTAACTGCTACTGCATAGGGGTCGGCATAGCCCAACCCCGCTAAAATCTCGACTTCCAGCGCCTCCATCACCTGCGCGTCGGCATCCACAATATGATCGTAACCCAGCAGATGTAAAACACCGTGGACCACCATGTGGGCCCAGTGAGCGTCGATGGCCTTGCCCTGCGCCAGCGCCTCGGCACGCACCACAGGGGCGCAAATGGCGATATCGCCCAGCATGGGCAGTTCAACGCCCGGGGGCGCGTCGAACGGGAATGAGAGTACGTTGGTGGGGGCATCTTTGTGACGATAGGTGCGATTGAGCTGCTGAATCTCTTCTTTGCCAACGATGCGAATGGCCAGCTCGGCGTCGCCCCGCCGGCCGTGCAGCGCCGCCTTGACCCAACGCTCAATCAAGCCCGGACTCGGAGGCTCTCCGTCGCTCTCGCTGTCGGGCGCATACTGGACATCAAGCTCAATCACCGGACTGCGCTGCCCCTTTTTTCTGCGCCGCTTCGGCCAGGTCGTAATCGTCATAGGCACTGACGATGCGCTGTACCAACGGGTGACGCACCACATCCTTGGCCTTGAAAAAGGTGTAGCTCAGACCATCCACGTCGCGCAGCACCTCGGTCACATGGCGCAAACCCGACAGTTTGCCGTGCGGCAGATCCACCTGAGTCACGTCCCCCGTTACCACGGCAATGGAGTTAAAGCCGATGCGGGTGAGGAACATTTTCATCTGCTCTTTGGTGGTGTTTTGTGCCTCATCGAGAATAACAAAGGCATCGTTGAGTGTGCGACCGCGCATGTAGGCCAGCGGGGCAATTTCGATGACCTGGCGCTCAATCAGCTTCGCCACATGATCGAAGCCCAGCATTTCGTAAAGTGCGTCGTAGAGGGGACGCAGATAGGGGTCAATCTTCTGCGCCAGGTCCCCCGGCAAAAACCCGAGCCGCTCGCCAGCCTCGACCGCAGGACGAGTCAGAACCACCCGCCGCACGCGCTCCTGCTCCAGAGCCGCCACGGCGCAGGCTACCGCCAGATAGGTTTTGCCCGTGCCCGCCGGCCCGATGCCGAAGTTGATATCGTGATCCTGGATATTACGCAGGTAGTGCTCCTGATTGGGGTTCCGCGCCTTGATCTGCGCGCGGCGGGTGGAGATGGTTATCCCCCTTTTGGACGCTGCCGGGGCGGGGGCAGCCACCTGCTCATCAATTCCCCCCGCCTGCTGCATCGCCAGGTGCACGGCCTGCGGCGTCACCACCTCCAGCCTGGTGGCGAGATAGAGCTGCTGGATGATTTTCTCAGCCATCTGAATGGAAGCCGGGGAGTCACCAATCACGCGAAAGCGGCTGCCCCGGTTGTTGATCTCCACCCCCAGCCGCTCTTCCAGCTGACGCAGGTGCTGGTCAAATTGACCACAAAGATTGGCCAGCCGCTGATTATCGGCAGGTTCCAAAACGAAATCGCTGGATTGGGGTTGGGCGTTCACAAGTGTATGAGTCGAATTGGAATTAAGGGAATGGGGCTAGGCGCAACAGACCACATCGGCGTCTTGATCACTGGTCATTTCACCTCGCAGAGAGTTTGGCATCGCCTCGGTAATTTTGACATTCACAAACTTGCCGATCAGCGAGGCATGACCACTGAAATTAACCACACGGTTGTTCTCCGTACGGCCGGCCAGTTGCGACGCATCTTTGGTGGAGGGGCGCTCAACCAGGACGCGCTGCACCGACCCCACCATGGCCGAGCTGATCTGCGCCGCCATCTCGTTAATACGAGCCTGCAGGCGTGCCAAACGGGCTTTTTTGACCTCGGCAGAGACATCATCAGGCAAGTTGGCGGCGGGGGTGCCGGGGCGCGGACTATAGATGAAGCTGAACGAGCGGTCGAAACCGATATCGTTGATCAGCGCCATGGTTGCCTCGAAATCGGCATCACTCTCGCCGGGAAAGCCGATAATGAAATCAGAGGAGAGACTGAGCTCTGGCCGCACCTGGCGCAGGCGGCGGATCAGCGATTTGTACTCCAGCACCGTGTGACCACGTTTCATCAGCGTCAGGATACGATCAGAGCCCGCCTGCACCGGCAGATGCAGATGGCTGACCAGCTCGGGCACTTCGGCATAAGCCTGAATCAGGGCGTCATTCATCTCCATCGGGTGCGAGGTGGTATAGCGAATACGATCAATGCCCTCGACAGCAGCGACGTAATGGATCAACAGCGCCAGGTCGGCCATTTCACCATCGTGCATCAGACCACGATAGGCATTCACGTTCTGGCCCAGAAGATTCACCTCGCGAACGCCCTGGGCGGCCAGCTGGGCCACCTCCGCAATCACATCATCCAGCGGACGGGAGATCTCTTCCCCCCGGGTGTAGGGCACCACGCAGAAAGTGCAGTATTTGCTACACCCCTCCATGATGGAGACG
>JALTMR010000494.1 GCA_027001525.1 Gammaproteobacteria bacterium | reverse complement strand
TCACTGCCCCGCAGAATCAGGCTGTCTGCCCCCGCACCACGAAGGGTGAGGCTTTTCCCCGCCGGCACAACAATAACAGCCGAAGCCCCCGCAGCCCCCAGGTAGGTTCCCGCCGCAATATTGATGTTATCGCCAAACAGCGCGGCATCTATGGCGGGCTGAATCCGACAAAAAGGGGCCCCGGTCGCGTCATCGCAACTTGAATCCTCTCTATCCACCGCCAGCGTAGCCGCCGGCGACGGCAAGGAAACCAGAAATAAAACAATCAAGATCAACAAGTTAGAAACAGGCCGCGCGATTACCATAGATATCCTTCCTCAACATGACACTGCAAGCCCAATTTTCGGCCATCCAGCGCTGAGAAAAACAGAGGGGTATATACCTATCGGCGACAACAGCGGAAGTTCAAAGGAGCCATCCATCCCGACCCGGTTTTGTTCAAGTACAAAACCGGGTCGGGCCGAACGGTGACACAAAAAATAGAGGAGGGGGAGGCCAGCCGGCCTGTTACCACTGACCAGCGAAAGAGGGAAACATACTCGCGCCTATCGAGCCAATACCGCGGTCACCACATCAGATCATCGGGCACCTCAAAATCGGCGTAGGGGTCATCACCGTCTCTCTTCTCCTGCGCACCCGCGGCACGGTTATCAACCACAACCGCTTTTTCATCTCGTGCCCTGATTTTATCGGCAAAGGCAGCAGGCAATAATTCGTAGCGCCCACTGCAGTTGACCACACACCACTCGCCGCTGGTGACTTTTTTATGGGCCTCTTCGGAAAGGTAGATGCGTTTGATCTTGGTGCCTGCCGAGAAGTTGTACGCCAGCTCGCCGTCGCGCTTTTGAATGCGGTTATCGTTCACCATCTGCTTGATCTGGGCGGCAATGGCCTTGCGCTGCTCACGTTCCTGGCGCTGACGGTTCAACTCGCGGTCACGCTCGACCTTGTCCTGCTTGGCTTTTTCGGCGTAAGCCCTGGCGAGATCAACCTCCTCGTCACTGCTGTGCCTGGCTTTCTTCTGCTTCTGCTTTTTGTACTTCTGGTGCTTGGCCTTGTTGGCCCGGTTCTCGTCGACCAGCCCTGCCTTTTTGAGCTGTTCGAGCATAGAGCTTCCCATGATTTTACTCCGGTTAATTCGTCTATTTTCGATGTGGGCGAGATGGTATCAAGTTTGGCAGGGTTTGACTGCCTTGGGACGACGCGGGAGCGGGAAGGGGAAAGGGGAATAAGATGGCGAAGCAGATGAAGGAAAGTCGCTGTGCCAATGCTCTGGCACAGCGAACCGCCGGTGAAACCGTCAGCAAATTATTATCAGCTCTGTTTGACCTTGCAGGAGCTGATCCCGAAGATGGCATAGGGCGGACACCAGCCGATCAACCCCGTCAACAGCGGTATGGCACCCAGCGCCCCCCACCAGCTGCCGGCGACCACTCCGGCGACAATAATGGCCAGCCCCAGCGCAATGCGAAGCCCCCGATCCACACCACCCACGTTCTTTTTCATGACACCTCTCCTTTGTGAACCCAGCTAAATATCAGCTCTGGACTCTGACTCTAAGGGAAAGAGGTGCACGCTGTCTGTGACTAGATCACCTTGCCGGCTCGGCAGCGGCCAGCGCCTGGTGGTGTACCCAGAAGATGTTGAAATCAATGGGCTTGCGGGTGGCAAAACCGATCATCATCACCACGCGACCGTTTTCTATGTCCCCGGCCTCCATGGTGGAGTGGTCACAACAGACAAAAAATGCCTCATCGGCCGAATGGCCCGCCAGATGCCCGGCCCGCCACTCGGTGTGCAGAAAGGTGGAGACCTGCCTGGACAGCGTCTCCCACATCTCTTCCGTACTGCACTCATTCTTCACCCACTGGGTCGATCGTTCAATGGAGTGTTTGAGGTAGAGAAAATAACGTCGCTCACTCACATAGCGCCACTCATCTTTTTTGGCACTGGTGGTCTGGGCGGGCTGCGCCTGATTCCCCTGGCGGTGCATCAGTAGCGGGCTATTGACCCCCAGCTCGTTGAGGCGCTCCAGATGGACCGGGCTGATATCGTGCTCATACTGAACGGCACCCCGCACCAACTCGGTGGTGGGCGGCTGATGCACGCCGTGCGCGTTGTCACAACGCGCGTAGAGACCGCAAACAAAACCGGAGGGGGGCAAGATCACCTCTTTGGGAATGTGCGGATTCAGGCGCTGCGCCAGGGGATGATCGGCCACCAGCCAGGGATAAAAAAGCGCTGCGTTGACCGAGTGCAGGCTTTGCCTGTCCCGCAGCACAGCCTTTGGCGTCAACCCTGGCCGGGGGTCCAGCACGGCAAAGCAGTAGGAGTGATCCGCGTCGGCGTAATCCAGCAGGCGCTGCCGTATCCCCTCCCAGGCACCGAACCGGGTATGCCCCGGCGCCGCCACCATGGCAATCTCCGCCACCCCGGCCAGGCTGCGCAAGGGCCGCTGGTAGGACTCCGCCATGGGCTCGGCACCGTCACGCCCACCACAAAGCCGAAAAGGTGCGCCATGCAGTGTGCGCAGTATCGAATAGAGCCGAAAGGCACTGACCCGGCTGCCGATGACCAGAGCCAACTCCTGCCCGGCATCATCGCACTCGGTTGCCGTG
>JALTMR010000493.1 GCA_027001525.1 Gammaproteobacteria bacterium | reverse complement strand
AATTTCGTTGTTCACATGCATGAGGGAGATCAGGATGGTATCGGGCCGAATCGCTGCAGCCAGCACGTCAAGATCGATCAACCCGTTGGCCATCGGTGAGAGATAGGTGACGTCAAACCCTTCACGCTCTAATTGGCGGCAGGTATCGAGCACCGCTTTATGCTCGGTTTTGCAGGTAATAATGTGCCTGCCTTTTTTCTGATGAAAGTGCGCGGCACCTTTGATGGCCAGGTTATCTGACTCTGTCGCCCCCGAGGTCCAGACAATTTCTCGCGGGTCGGCATTTATCAGAGCTGCCACCTGACTGCGCGCCGCCTCTACAGCCTGCTCCGCCTGCCAACCAAAGCGGTGGGAACGAGAGGCCGGGTTACCAAAGTGGCCATCAACGGTCAGGTACTGACACATCTTCTTGGCCACACGCTCATCCACGGGCGTTGTAGCCGAATAATCGAGAAAAATAGGAAGGTTCATGGCACTCCTTAGGCGTGAATTGCGTGACACAGGCTAAACAGTTGCCGGGTTGCGACTGTGGCTGGCGTTGGTCCAGGCGATTTGGCTATCCTCGTCGGCGGAAGCTGGTGCCTCGTGGCGACGCTCGACCAAATCACCCAGCGTAATACCATCGAGAAAAGTGTAGATGTCCCGGCTTAAGGTATTCCACAGCTCGTGTGTCAGACAGGGGTTACCGTTGTTGCAGGTGGCGTTGCCTTCGCAGCCCGTCATATCAACTTTCTCATCCACGGCAGTCAGAATTTCCGCCACACTGATGGTGCCAGCGTCGCGTCCCAGGCGATAGCCACCGCCCGGGCCTCGCGTGCCTTGCACCAACTTGGCGCGACGCAAGTGGGCAAACAGCTGCTCCAGGTAGGAGAGCGATATGCCCTGCAACTCAGAGATATCAGCCAGTGTTACGCGACGACTTTCATCTGCATTGATGGCAAGGTCCAGCATAGCCGTGACAGCGTAACGACCTTTTGTCGACAACTTCATCTTTATATCCTCGTAAGGGGTTTGGCGTACAGCCAAATACTTATCATAATGCTCGGGATTTAATTTCTCATTCCCTACGAAAATAGTCAAGATATAATTTGGATTGTCTACAAAATATTTCCCAATCTGTTGTTAATACGAAAAAAAGGAAGTGAATAGGTTGGCATTATGCTGCCGGCTTTGAGAAAAACAACTTATCAATCGCGCTTTGAGCAAAACCACCCAGGCGAGCGCCGATGGATTTGTGGATGGTGTAGGTAACCTCATACAGATCAGCATGCTTGCTGTGCTCAAGCAAATAGTCGTCGCTGGTGGTCAATTCATCCACCAGGTTGTACTTCAGGGCGCGAGTCGCGGGCCAGTGCTCCCCGGTGGCCACGAGGTCAATTTTGACCTGGGGGCGATGCTCGACAATGAAATCCTTGAACAAATCATGGGTATCCTCAAGCTCCTCCTTGAACTTCTCTCGCCCCTTCTCCGTATTCTCACCAAACAACGTCAGCGTCCGCTTGTACTCCCCTGCCGTCAGCTGTTCAAAATCGATGTCATGACGTTGCAGCAGGCGGTGAAAGTTTGGAATTTGAGCGATGACCCCAATGGAACCAATAATGGCAAACGGCGCAGCGATAATGCGATTTGCAACACAAGCCATCATGTAACCGCCGCTTGCAGCTACTTTGTCCACAGAAACTGTAAGGGGGATATTGCTGTGACGAAAACGATTGAGCTGCGATGCCGCCAGGCCGTATGCGTGCACCATACCTCCGCCACTTTCCAACCTCAAAAACACCTCATCTTTCGGCGTAGCCACCGTCAGAACAGCGGTAATCTCCTCCCGAAGGGACTCCAGGGCTGAAGCCTTGATGTCACCATCAAAATTCAATACAAAAATACGTTTTCTGTCGGCAGAGGGCGCCTTCCTGGTTTTCTTTGCCTGTTTTTTATCCTCTTTATCCAGCTTCTTTAACTCGTCTTTTGAGAGAAGCTGTTCATTGAGCGTGTGGGTCATGAGGTGATATTTTTCGTTCACCTTTTTAATTTCCAGCTTCTCCTTAGCCATCTCCCGGCCACGCCCTACAATCAGGGCAACACCAACAACCAACGCCAGCAGGCCAATAATCAGAGTGCCTGTCTTGGCAACAAAAAGGCCGTAATCGTAGAAAAAATCAGCCACAAAATACTCCTGAAATTGAAAAGGGTGAAAAATACAGGGCGTCAGTATACAGGTTTGAAAATGCAGAGAGAGACGGTGCCGTATCGCGCCCTCCGACTGGACGACATACTCTCTACAACTACACCCTCGATACTTTCGCCTGACTGAACAAAACAACCCACAACCTGATGCCTGGTGAATATAGCGTTCACTACTTACTTACCCCCCCCTTTCAGCAATTACCTCATCCCCCTGTTTTATAAGAAATATTAACAAGTTGCAGCATGTGGCACTTATTTTGCTTCTATCGAAACTGCGGTCAACCCTTATCCAGGGTAAAACCGTCAGCTATTTCACATGCGCCCAATCAAAGCGCATACGGGAGGGTGAATAATGGTGTGGACATTTATCCAAATTGCATCATTGGTCGCTATAGTGGGTTTGGTGGTCTACATAGGTGTATCAGGCCCTGAAGTTGCGGG
>JALTMR010000492.1 GCA_027001525.1 Gammaproteobacteria bacterium | reverse complement strand
GCGCATTCCTGCCCCCGGTCAACTGTTAGCCCCCGCGAGCAGCAAGGAACGCGTGGCCCGCGACCTGGGCGACTTCTGGGAATACGATGTGGAAGTAGGAAAAAGTCTGGGGGACTGGCGCGGCTCGCTCACCTGGCACCGCTATGACAAACAGGCCGACCGTTACACCTCGGACGTTGGCACCGATACCAGTGCGCTGGAAGCCAATACCCGTGTTTATGCCAATCAATGGCGCGCGGCCATCTCCTGGAGCGGCATTCATGCCTGGCGCGAAAAACATCTGCCGCTGCCACTCATCGTCAGACTGGAGACCCAGCGGACCTATCAGGGGCGCAACTTCGTTGATGTGCGCGATTACTATGTGCGACTGACCAGCTTTTTCTAAGGGTCATAGCAAAATAGCGGGCAGGGAAAGAGAGTCGTGCGTCGACTGGATTCAGCATGCTTTGCCCGTGGAGCAGGGCGCTGGAAAATCGGGTTTGTCTCTTTCGTAATCCGGTGGTATTATCCCGCCAATATTTTGAGCCGCAGCCGAAAATCACTCTATTCTGATGCTCGCGCGCAGTGCTGATGTGGGTAAGGTGAGCGTTGCAAAAGCGGGTTCAAATCTCTGGTCAAGCGGGTGGTTAGCTCAGCTGGGAGAGCATCGCCCTTACAAGGCGAGGGTCACAGGTTCGATCCCTGTACCACCCACCAAATCAAAGCCGTTGTTTAATTTATTTAAGCAGCGGCTTTTTTGTTTTTGGCGTAAGCCTCTTCTCTGTTCTCGCGTTCCCCATTGCCTGGGTGAGCGTGATTAAGCGCGCCTGGTTCGGACTTTTGTGCATGGGCGTTTTTAGTGTCCTACTATGTTCTGCGGGGTTTCGCAGAATGAATTGTCTTGAAGATTGAAATCAGCTTGTGAATAGCGTGCCGAAAATTGTACTGGCGCTGTTGGGGCAGGGCTTTGCATTTGCCCTGCTGGCGGCGCTGGTGTGGCTTTTCAGTTATGTGGTGGCTCCACCGTATCCATGGTGGGCGCTGGTGTGGGTGCAGGGTGGTTTGGCGGCGATGCTGAGCGGTTATCTTGGTCTGCCCGGCTGGTGGCGCTGGATTCAGCTTTTCTTTCCCGTAGCGCTGTATTGGGCGTTGCAGCTGGATCTGCACCCGGCGTGGTCACTGTCTGCCTTTGTCTTGTTGTGGCTGGTGTTTGCCAACGCATCGAAAGAGCGTGTGCCGCTCTATTTAACCAATCCCACTACGCGCCAGGCGTTGAAGGCACTGACGGAGGGGAGGGCGGCGCTGAGTTTCCTTGATCTGGGTTGTGGTCTGGGGGGGAACGTGGCCTTTATGGCACGTCTGCCTGAGGTTGGGCGCTCGGTGGGGGTGGAGACGGCTCCGCTGCCCTACCTGGTGTCACTGATCCAGACGCGCCTGCGAGGGGGCGAGGTGTTAGCACAAAATTTGTGGAAAACATCGCTGGGGGAGTATGACCTGGTCTACGCTTTTCTCTCGCCGGAGCCGATGCCGAGGCTCTGGCGCAAGGTCACAGAAGAGATGAGGCCCGGCAGTGTCTTTGTCTCCAACAGTTTTGCTGTTCCCGGTGTTGAGCCGACCGAGGTGTGGGAGCTGGGCGATACCCGGCAGACAAAGCTGTTTATCTATCGGCGCTAATCTTTTGTGCCGACGCCGTAGAGGGTTTTTACGGTAATGAGCAGCTTGCCGTTGCTGATGTGCTGGGCAATCTCCGCCAGGTGCTCTTTTTTAAAGTGAGTCAGCTGTTTCTCCGAGAGCTGGTTGAGCAGGCCGCGATAGCCTGCATTCCACAGCAGTGCCCACCACTGTTCAACCCCTTCGACTTCGTAGCTGACGTCCTCGACGTGGGTGCTGATGTTGGTAAAGCCGGATGCCCGAAAAAGCTGCTCCAGCGGGGCCTCGGTGCTGATGCGCTGCCACAGCTGTTGGGGTGGTTCAACACCGTAGCGAGTCAGGCGCTGGCCGAAGAGCTCGGTCTGGGGTGAAAAGCTGCCCTGGTAGAATGAGCTGATAACCAGCCGGCCTTCTGGTTTCAGCGTACTGCGAATCGCCTGCATTCCCGCCACCATATCTTCCAGAAAAAAGATGCCGAAGCCGCAGCTGGCGGCGTCAAAGTAGTTGAGCGGCAGGTCGAGCTGGGGAAGCGCGTGGTTGGCGAATTCAACGTTGCTCAGTTGTGCCTGCGCCGCTTTGGTACGTGCCACCTCCAGCATGTTGTCGGAAAAATCGATGCCGGTGATGTGGGCCTTGGGCTGCGCAGCCGCGATAGCCAGGGTGACATTGCCCGTGCCTGCGGCGACGTCGACGATCTTCTCGCCCGCCTGAGGTGCCAGGTAATGGCAGAGGTGGGCGGCGCTGGCAGGGAAAAACTGCAGGGCGCTATGGTCGTAACCCGTTGCTACCGTGTCGAAGGTCTGTTTGATTTTTTTGCTTAACTCTTCAAATTCCATTTTTTAATTCTCGCGATGAACCTCGTTAGGAGTCGCGCTGGCTGACCAAAGTTCAATGTCCGGGTGCTGCCAGTCGATGATGTGGCCGCTTTTTAGATACGCCTTCATTTCACTTCCCTCTTTTTGGCTCTGTTACTCACCACAAAAGCGCCCACCACAACCAGCCCGGCGCCCAGGCAC
>JALTMR010000491.1 GCA_027001525.1 Gammaproteobacteria bacterium | reverse complement strand
TCAATATAAAAAATGCCTGACAATCCTACTTACTCATTGTTTCATTGTAAATACAACATTTACTTGACTGCATTACTCGATTACCCGCGCGCTACAACCTCGATGCAGCCACCTGCCCATCCACCCGGCCCAGCTGCTGGCCCACGGCGTCGTGACCGTTCTCCAGTGCCTGCTGGCGCGCCGTTTTACCGTCGGCGTTGTGGATGGAGGCGATTGCCCCGGCCTGCAGTAACAGCTCGACCACCTCGCCGTGACCCTCCCGGGCGGCAAACATCAGCGCGGTCATATCCGAGCCCGACTGACGCCGGCTGCCGTAGCCCAGATCGGGGCGTTCAACTGCGTTAATTTCACTGCCGTGCTGTACCAATAACCGAACCATCGGCACATCTCCTCCCTGGGCGGCGACCATCAGTACCGTCAGTCCTGAGGCACTGGCGATATTGACATCAGCCCCTTGGGCAAGCAGCAATTCGACAAGTTCCTGCTGGCCCTTTTCCGCTGCCATAAACAGCGATGTTTTGCCCATAAAACCTCGGTAATCCACCCTGGCTCCCGCCTCAAGCAGTAACTCAGCAATGGCGAGATGCCCTCTGGAAACGGCATAGGTCAGCGCACTGTGACGCCCCGGACCTCGTGCTGCGGTCGTGCGGCTTTCCGCTTCCAGGGCGTTGGCGTCAGCACCACGGCGGAGCAACATCTGACACAATGCCACATCCCCTCTACCGATGGAGACAAACAGTGCAGTCTGCCCCTGGCGGCTGGTCTGGCTGATGGCAGCGCCGTGATCCAACAGATAGGCCACGATATCGCGATGGCCCTGACGACTGGCGGCGATCAGCGCTGTGTCACCGCGCGAGGCTGCCGCCATCAGCTCCCGCTCCTTGAGGGGGGCGTGGGTTTTGGACAGTGCAAACTGGGTCAGGCCGGAGGTGACGTAGTTGATATCCGCCCCGAGAGCCAGCAGCTGTTTGACCACGGCGGTCTGCCCGTCGTGGCTGGCCGCCAGCAGCGGCGTCACGCCATTGGCATCCACATAATTTGGCGATGCACCATTGGCCACCAGCTCATCGATTTTTTCACTGTCCCCCAATCGGACGGCCCGAATCAGCGCCGCCTCATTGTCCAATGCAGCATAGGTCATGTCCTGTTTAGCGCCGCTGCGTTTTAGCACAGCCACCACCTCCTTGTGATGAATCTGTTTGGCGAGGCTGAGAGCCGTCTCACCCTGGGCATCCGCCAGCTCCGGGTCAGCGCCGTTGTCGAGCAGCAACTGGGTAATGGCCCCCCAGTCCACATCAGCATTGGTAGAGCCTCGGGTCACCGCGTACATCAGGGGCGTATAGCCACTGTCTGCCACCTTCACCGGCCGGCGATTGTGCAGATTGGGATTCGCGCCGGCGCGGAGCAACACCTGCACCGCTTTGTAATGGCCCGACTGCACCGCCATAAACAGCGCCGTTTCCCCCTGTTTGTTGCGCCGATCCACACTGGCCCCCAGTTCAATCAGGTGGTACACCAACTCGTAGGCTCCCTTGGCCGCAGCCCCCATCAGCGCGGTACGCTCATCACTGTTGCTGACATCAAGCGATGCCCCTTTGAGCAACAGCAGGTCAACCATCGCCGCCTGGCCATTGGCAGCGGCGGCCACCAGAGCAGTATTGCCGTAGATATCCCTGGCGTTGACAGGGGCACCGCTATTGAGCAGGTAGGCCACCGTGTCCTGCTGACCATAGCGGGCAGCCAGCACCAGACGATCCACCAGCGGATCCCCTTTACGAGTTGAAATAGTGTCAGACGGAACAGGTGCCGGAGAGACCGCAGCAACGGCCCCGGAGAGAAGTGGTACAGGTTGGTTCTGCCCGGATGGCTGGGTTGGCTCACGCTCTTTGGCGACTTGCTTCTCTTTCACGCAACCTGCCAGCCCCACGGATACAACAAAAAGAGACCACAGAACGAGTCGCCCTGGGCCGATGTGAACACATTGATTCATGTAAACTCCCCCGCTTACACTCGGCTTTTAACTTGCCTGCATCTCCTCCCAATGCATCTTTTTTTATTATTGTTATTCCGCCCTGCCAGCCGCAGACGCCACTATAGCCAAGTAAAATAGTAGCCTTTCGTCTGAAGCCTACACCAAAGGCAGTATTTCGCAAGCGTCCACAGGCAGGCCGAATCGTTGCCCGGCTACTTGCGCCACAGACAGCCCCCGTCACTGGCTTTGTCAATCTCATCGAGATAGGCCTCATGTGCCGCCACTTCGGCTGCCGTTGCCCGGATTACTTTCAACGGCGGACGATCCGCAGGAAGCCGGGCCGCCGGCTGCGAATGCGCCTCGCCATCCGCCTCATCATTCACGTCAAGCAGTAGCGCACGCTGCCCCCCCGTCATGGCCAGATAGACGTCGGCCAGAATTTCGGAATCGAGCAATGCGCCGTGGAGTGTTCGGGCGGAGTTATCGATATCGTAGCGCTTGGCCAGCGCATCCAGGGTGGCGCGCGAGCCAGGGTGCATTTTGCGCGCAAGCGCCAGTGTATCGAGCACCGTGCAGTAGTCATCCACCTGCCCCCATTCGGGGCCCAGCCTGCTTAGCTCGCTGTTGATGAAACCGACATCAAACGCCGCATTGTGGATGACCAGCTCAGCGCCCCTGATGAAA
>JALTMR010000490.1 GCA_027001525.1 Gammaproteobacteria bacterium | reverse complement strand
GCAGTGGCGGCTCGGACGCCGCCGCCGCGCGCAGCAAACGCTGGTGCGGGTCTACAACCCCGACGTCGAGCAGCACGGCTGGCAGTCCACCCACTCGGTGGTGGAAGTCACCACCGATGACGCCCCCTTTCTGGTGGACTCGCTCAGCATGCTGTTCGTGCGCAACGAGCTCAAAACCCATCTGGTGATGCACCCGGTCATGCGCGTCAACCGCAATGCCAAAGGTGATGTGGAGCAGGTCTGCCCGCGCGACCCGCAGGCCAGCCGGGGACAGACCGGCACGCCAGTGGTCGAGGCAGTGCTCCATTTCGAGATCGACCGCCAGGCTGACGAGGCTTTTCTCGACAAACTGGCGCGTGATATCGAAGAGGTGCTGGAGGATGTCCGTTTTGTTGTAGACGACTGGGCTCCCATGCGCACAAAGATCAAGGAGATCATCCCCCTGGTGGAGGCCCAGACGCTGCCCATCGAGAAAGAGGAGAAGGCGGAGGCACTGGCCTTTTTGCGCTGGATGGAGAACCACCACTTCACTTTCATTGGCTTTCGCACCTACGACCTGGTGGAGGAGAACGGCGAGGATGTGCTGCGCATCGTCCCCGAGTCCGGCCTCGGCATTCTGCGAGAAAGCCGCAAGGAGTGGGGCAAAACATCGCAGAGCTTCGCGCATATCCCGCCGTCACTGCGTAAAATGGCGCGCGCCCACACACTGCTGGTCATTACCAAGTCGACCTCGGTCTCCACGGTTCACCGGCCGGTGCACCTCGACCACATCGGCGTCAAGCGCTACAACGACAAGGGAGAAGTCATCGGCGAGTGGCGTTTTCTCGGCCTCTACGGCTCGGCGGCGTACAGCGCTCGCCCCCTCGACATCCCCATCCTGCGCCACAAGGTCAACTACGTTATCGACAGGGCGGGGTACCCCGAAGCCGGTCACGACCGCAAGGCGCTGCAGCACATTCTCGACACCTTCCCCCGCGACGACATGTTCCAGTTCACCGAAGAGGAGCTGCTCGACGTCGCCATTGGCATTCTGCAAGTGCGCGAGCGCCACAAACTGGGGCTGTTTATGCGCCGCGATCTGTTCGGCCGCTTTGTCACCGCCCTGGTCTACGTACCACGCGACCGTTACGACACACAGATCCGCCACCGGATGCAGGAGATTTTGATGCGGGCGCTGGAGGGGCAGCGCTGCGAGTTCAATATTCAGTTATCGGAATCGCCCCTGGCACGGGTTCATTTCATCATCCGCACCCAGCCGGACAAACTGATCGACTACGACACCGCCGAGCTACAGGCCCTCATGAGCGAGGCCCTGGTTTCCTGGCAGGACGGCCTGCTCAACGCCCTCCACAATCAGGTGGGCGAAGCTCGGGCCACACACCTCTACGAACAATATAACGATGCCTTCCCCCACGCCTACCACGACGACTACACCCCCCGGGTGGCGGCGCAGGACATTTTACGGCTGGAGAGCATCGACGAATCACACCAGCTGGCCATGCACCTCTACCAGCCCCCGGAGATAGAGAACGAGCTGCTGCGCTTCAAGGTGTTTGGGCGCCAGCAGGCGATGCCGCTGTCAGACATCATGCCGATGCTCGAACGCATGGGGCTGCGCGTCCTGAGTGCCCGGCCCTACCAGATTACCAACCGCAATGGCCGCCAGTTCTGGATTACCGAGTTCGACATGCTGCCGGCCTTTGGCATCGATATCGATGTACTCAAGGTCAAGGATATTTTCCAGCAGGCCTTCGCCCGCATCTGTAGCGGCGAGATGGAGAGCGATGGCTTTAATCGACTGGTACTGGCCGCCGAACTGGAGTGGCGCGAAGTGGCAGTGCTGCGGGCGATGTGCAAATACCTGCTGCAAACGCGAATGCCCTTCAGTCAGGCCTATATGGAAAACACGCTGGCAACGCACCCGGATATCGCCCGCCATCTGGTGGCCCTGTTTTGCGCCCGTTTCAGCATCAACACACCCCAGACCAGCGAACAGGTCAACGAGCTGACCGCCACCATCGAGGAGGCGTTGGAGCAGGTGGCCAATCTGGACGAAGACCGGATTCTGCGCAACTTCCTCCACCTGGTACGCGCTATGCTGCGAACCAACTACTACCAAACGGACGCGCAGGGCGAGCCCAAACCCTACCTTTCGTTCAAGCTCGACCCCAGAGAGCTGCCTTCACTGCCTGAACCCAAACCCATGTTTGAGATTTTCGTCTACTCCCCCCGGGTGGAGGGGGTGCATCTGCGCGGCGGCCCGGTGGCCCGGGGCGGGCTGCGCTGGTCTGACCGGCGGGAGGATTTCCGCACCGAAATACTCGGCCTGGTGAAGGCTCAACTGGTGAAAAATGCCGTCATCGTCCCGGTTGGGGCAAAAGGGGGCTTTGTCCCGAAACAGCTGCCCGGCGGCGAAGACCGCGACGCCCTGCTGGCGGAGGTCATCTACTGCTACAAAACCTTTATCCGCGGCCTGCTCGACATCACCGACAACCTGGTCGAGGGAAAAATCGTCACCCCCGCCGGCGTCGTGCGCCATGACGGCGACGACCCCTACCTGGTCGTCGCCGCCGACAAAGGCACCGCCACCTTCTCCGACATCGCCAATGAGCTGGCCCGGGAGTACGGCTTCTGGCTGGGCGATGCCTTTGCATCCGGTGG
>JALTMR010000489.1 GCA_027001525.1 Gammaproteobacteria bacterium | reverse complement strand
GGGGATACCCATTCAAATCAGCAAAGCCACTTTCAACCAAACCTATACCCACTGCGAATAATACAGACCCCAAAGGAGCAAGAGCACCACCACTAGCAGCCGTCATTCCTGATGCAACTACCATCGCAGCTGCCCCAGCAACAACCTTAATAGTCCCTCGAATTTTAGTCCAATTTTTCTTCACAGACTCTTTAAGTTTCTTCCAAAAATACCCACTCGGGTCGGTGTATTTCAGCGGGTTGTTCATCACATAGGCGTAGCGGTTGTAGCTCTGCGTATTGTGCGGGGCCTGGATGTTGGGGTCGGCGCTGAGAAAGCGGCCCAGCTCGGGGTCGTAGACCCGGCCGTTCATGTGGATCAGCCCCATTTCGTCGACGTGCTCGTGGCCGGTGTAGCCCCGGTTGGTGAATTTGGGCAGGACGAGTCCGGTGCTGATGGCGCTGGCGGCACGCCAGTCACCACTGCGGCGTTTGCCGAACGCTTCGTAGCTCATGCGCTCGACGATGTTGCCCCGGCCATCGGTGATGGTGTCTATGCTGCCGAGGTTGTCACGGTGCAGGTAGCGCGTCTCATCCGCCAGGGCGGTGCTGCCTTTTGGGTTTTGATGTGAATGGCTACCAGTTGGCCGCTGGCGTAGATGAAGTGTTTGTGTTCGGTGCGCTTGTTGCTGCCGCTGCCGCTGGTGACTTTTTCGTAGGTTTTGCCGATGTAGAGCGTTCGGCTGCTGCCGGTGGTCTTGAGGTAGCGGCTGCGATCTGGGCCGTAGGCGAAGGTGGTGACTTTGCCGCCTTTTTCAAAACGGGCCGGTTTGTTGAAGCTGGTCCACTGGATCTTGCGCCCGCTACCGGAGGTAAGGTTACCGTTGGCGTCGTACTGGTAGTTCTGATGCTCGCTGCCAGCACTGATGAGGGCGTGGGGCCCCGGGGTGTGGCTGCTTTGGTCGCCATAGGCGTAATCGCCTACGTCGACCTTTTTACGGGGTCTTCAATATGCTTTTCTACTTTTCGCCCCAAGGGGCGGAGAATAGAACCCGGAGGGTTTCAACCGCCAGCAGGCAATCTAATAAAATTCGCCCGGTAGTGCTGCATCTCTGCAATGGAGTCGCGAATATCATCCAGGGCCAGGTGGGTGGAGCTTTTCTTGACCCCGTTCAGCACATCAGGAGCCCAGCGTTTGGCCAGCTCTTTCAATGTACTGACGTCGAGGTTGCGGTAGTGAAAATAGGCTTCCAGGGCCGGCATATAACGATAGAGGAAGCGGCGATCCTGACAGATGCTGTTGCCGCAGATGGGGGAGCAGTTGGCCGGCACGAAATCGCTCAGAAAGGCGATGGTTCTCTCGGCGGCCTCTTGCTCGGTGATGGTGCTGGCCTTGACTCGAGCCACCAGGCCAGAGCCGCCGTGTTGGCGAGTGTTCCACTCATCCATGCCCGCCAGCACTTCATCACTCTGGTGTATCGCCATCACAGGTCCTTCAGCCAGGATATTCAGCTGCGCATCGGTGACGATGGTGGCGATTTCAATGATGCGGTCGGTATCCGGGTCGAGCCCCGTCATTTCCAGGTCGATCCAGATCAGGTTATTGGGGTCTTGAGCCATGCTTACCTCAGTGAGTTTGATTGCCAGTGGGAAGATCCACAAAGTGCCCCGGCATTCTACCCAAGTTCCAGATCCGTTAGAATGGCTCACCGATTCTGGTTAGCACCCTGTGGGGGGGATGGTTCATGAGATCAACAAAACCGAGACATGTCACGCTGAGCATGCTTTTCATCTGTCTGGCACCGACGCTGGCATCACCACTGGCCACGGCCTCTGAGGCCAAAACGCTGCATCAGAAACATTGCCAGCGCTGCCACGACGACTCCATTTATACTCGCCAGGACCCGCTGGTCCTCTCCTATTCGGCACTGAAACAACGTGTCAAACTGTGCGACGGCGTGGCCGGCTCGCACATGCCGGAGAAACAGTTGCAAAGCGTTATCGACTACCTGAACGAGCGCTACTATAAATTTCAACGCAAGTAGGCTGCCTGACTTAATGGCCAAAAAACGAGCTTCACACCACCGCCCGGCGCGCGATTCAGCCCCGTCGAAAGAGACCGCTGGCCACCCGGGGCTGGTCATTACCCGCTTTGGTGCCAAGCTCGATGTGGAGGACGAACACGGCGAAGTGCGCCGCTGCACCTCACGCCGCCGACTGGATGACATCGTCTGCGGCGACCGCGTCATCTGGCAACCCACCATGGAGAACAAAGGGGTGGTCATCGAGCGCCTGCCTCGCGACACTCTGCTCTCACGCCCGGATGACCGGGGGCGGGTAAAGTCCGTTGCCGCCAATCTCAACCAGATCATCGTCACCAGCGTGGTCAAAGGGTCGTTAACAGAGCACTACCGGCTTAACAATGCGCTTATCGACCACTATCTGGTGGCCGCCGAACACCAGGGCATCACACCCGTTCTGGTCATCAACAAAGCGGACCTTTTGCACCCGGGTGACCTGAAACAGCTGGAGATCGACACCGCACCCTATCGCGACATCGGCTACACCGTGCTCCACACCAGCACCAAGATTGAGAAAGAGTTGGCCCGACTGAAACAGCAGCTGGCCAACCACAGCAGCGTCTTTGTGGGGGAGTCCGGGGTGGGGAAATCCTCCCTCATCAA
>JALTMR010000488.1 GCA_027001525.1 Gammaproteobacteria bacterium | reverse complement strand
CAATCTGCCACATCAAGAATTATTATAGAGGTGCCCTTAATTTTTTCTGCACGCCGCCAACTGCCGCTGCGCCTCTTCCAGCCCCATTTCCGCCAGCAGTTTCATGTTGTCTTCGGGAATCACGCCGACGTCGGGGTGGCTGGTGCGCGCCGCTTCGATGCTGGACTCCAGTATCAGGTGAAACATGGGGTAGAGGGAACGATTGGTGTAGTTGCGCACGTCGTCCGCCGGCAGGTCGGCGAACTGGTAGTCGGGGTGGAAGCTGGCCACCTGAATCTCGCCCGCCAGGTGGAGCTGCTCGATCAACTCATCCACCACATTGAGAAACTGGTTATAGCCCTCAAATGCGTCAAAGCAGTGAGGGGTGACGACGATCGTGGTCTCCAGCGTCTCCCGCTCGGCATCACGCAGCAGCGTCAGCTCGTGGATCAGACTCTCCACCACACCCTCGGGGTCGCTGGACAGGTTGACGCTGTAGCGAATGGTATCGTTGCGAAAGGGCTGGTGGGCGAAGGGGCAGAAATTGTGACGCAGAACGATCTGCTGCACCCAGTTGCGCGTCTGCGTGATCACCTGTTCTTCAGTCGGCATGAATCAACTCCACTGGGTCGCCCACGGCAATCTTTCCCGCTTCAAGCACGCGGCAGCAGACACCCCCGCGCCACTCCTCCAGCAAGGCACGCTCCAACGCCGGTGAAACTTCAGCCATGCGTTCACAAGGGTCGGTCTCGCGGGTGATCAACAGGCGCAAATCACCAATGGCCAGTATGCACCCCGTGCTCTTTCGAAGATCGAGCCCCTCAACCAGCAGGTTGGCGCGCCGCACCGTCCAGTCAAGCGCCGCACCGCTGGCAAGACAGGCGGCAGCCCATCCCTCTTTGCTCAGCACGGTGACCTGGCGCTTGCCTGGTTTGCCGCGAAAATCGTCGGCCACACCATTTTCCCGTGTGACGGCGGCCCGCTCCAGCGCCACCATCGGCGCTCGTTTTTTCTCGCGTGTGGCGATACCCATGAGTCGTGCCATCATCGTCCTCCGTTTACCGGCCCAGATTGATAAAAGGGCTGGTCGATAGAAAAAGAAAAAAAACGATCAGCAGCACATAGACGATAAAACGCATGGGCTGCGCCACGACCCGGCTCAATACAGAGGGCAACTCCCCTGCCGATTTTTGCCGCTGGTATTCCTGCTGTGCCTTTTTCGTTCGCTCAAGCTGATAGTCAGCAATCAGGGCCTTGGCCTCAGCCAACTGACCCTCATCACGCAACCAGAATGAGGGCATCGACATGCCCCAGTTTCCAGCCGGCGTTTCATAAAAGTCGAAGCCGTGTTTTTCCAGCAGCTCGCGCACTTCATCCGCCTCATCATCGGGGACATTGCGAAGATTAAACAGTCGTACCGCCATGGCTCTTCCCCCATAAAAAAAGCGCCCGCAGGCGCTTGTTGGTCGCGCATTCAAGCGCGCTTACACATTGATATCCAGCATCCGCTGCAGGGCCGTGCGCGCCTCCACGGCGACCTGCTCGGGCACTTTGATTTGATTCACCACCCGGCCGTCGACCAGATTCTCCAGCGTCCAGAGCAGATGTTGCGGACTGATGCGAAACATGGTGGAACACATGCAGATGGTTGGCGACATAAAGTGGACGTTTTTGTCCGGGTTCTCTTCATCGAGCCGCTTGACCAGATTCAGCTCTGTGCCCACCAACCAGCGACTGCCCGGCTCGGAGTTGTTGATGGCCTGGATAATGTACTCGGTAGAGCCCACCAGATCCGACTTCTGACACACCTCAAAAGACGATTCCGGATGCGAGATCACCCGGCCCTGAGGGAACCTGGCACGAAAGGCGTCGATATGCTCCGGACGAAATACCTGATGCACAGAGCAGAAACCTTTCCACAAAATCATCCTGGCCTTTTGGATCGCCTCAACGGTCAGGCCACCCATCGGCTGATCAAAATCCCACACCACCATCTCATCCAGTGGAATCCCCATGTCAAAGGCCGTGTTACGCCCCAGGTGTTGATCGGGGAAAAAAAGAATCTTTTCACGCCGCTCGAACGCCCACTCCAGAATCTTCGGTGCATTGGTGGAGGTGCAGACGATGCCGCCGTGCCGACCACAAAATGATTTCAGATCAGCAGCGGAGTTGATGTAGGTCACCGGCGTCACGCACTCATCAGGCGAAATCACCTCAGACAGCTCACGCCAGGCGCGCTCTACTTTGGCCAGATTGGCCATATCGGCCATGGAACAACCGGCAGCCAAGTCGGGAAGAATCGACACCTGATCCGGCCGCGAGAGAATATCCGCCACTTCGGCCATGAAGTGAACACCGCAAAAGACAATAAACTCTGCCCTGGAGGCGGCGGCAACGCGAGACAGCTTCAGTGAGTCACCCGATGCATCGGCGTGCTGAAACACCTCCTGACGCTGATAGTGGTGCCCGAGAATCAGCAGGCGGTCACCCAGCGCCGCTTTGGCAGCTGCAATGCGGCTGTCGCAATCGGCATCACTGATGCCGGAAAAATTTTGAATTGCTAAGGCTGATGTTGCCATATCAGTTCCACCCTTCTCTGAACTACTTGGCGGCGCCCTGATCGGGCACCGCACTCAGGATGATATCGTGGTTTATACACTAGAAAAACCGGCAGGGAAGCTAGTGG
>JALTMR010000487.1 GCA_027001525.1 Gammaproteobacteria bacterium | reverse complement strand
ATTTCCTTCTGACTGATAACGAAATGGTCTTTGGGCACCCCTACCGGTTCTGGTCGCAGCAGGTTTGAGAGTTCAACTTTTCCCCGTCAATACGCGAAAAATGACAGCCGTGACAAGGTGAATCGCTTTCGCGCGCGAGAGGCGACCCAAGAACAGGGCCAGGGCTTCTCACACGAGGGAGGCGAAGCTGGAACTCATGATGTGCGACCACGAAGTGATAAAGGTGCCCTTCAGTATAGAAGGGAAAATCGTGAATGCCATGCAGGGCCGCGGTAAAGCGTTACAGCAGGCAATTGACTTTCAGTATCTCCGATAGATTGCGGTGATAAGGGCGCACAAAATCACCTTCGTAGATGGCGGCGCCCTTGTCCAGAGAGGTCAGCACACCCTGTGCCTGCCCGGCGTAACTGCGGGTAACTTTGACCTCTCCGTAATGCTCGCCCGACAGTTCATGAAAGAGATGCAACACATCACCTTTTCTCACCCCCATATCGGAGCCCAGGCTGACCTCCAGGGTTATTTTATCCCCCTCGACACCGCGCCCGACTACATGCCCTGTCGGGGCCAATATATTGGCGATCTTGCCCTTGTTTTTACAGACAACATGATCGAGCAATTTTTTGTCGAGCTTGCGGATATGGGCAGCAAAATCTTTACCACAGGCGCGCTCATTTGGCGCATCGAAACTGTCACTGTCTTTACTGGCAAAATCAAACTGCGCCAACTGCGTCAACTGGGGGATAGTCTGAATCCGGAAGTAACCCGAGAGCTGTGTGCCGTAAGTACATTTTGCATAGCTCTCATCTTTACCCATCGCTTTTTTCAACAGCTTGGTTTTTGTCTCGCTGCTGGTGTGGGTTTCGTATTCGTCCACCACCACCAATACCAGCGCATCAGCATTATCCCGACCGGCTTCCGAGCCGTAAATTGAGGCCAGCGTAACCTCGCCTTTGAGCCTGGTGTTGAGGTCGCGATCCACGATGGAAATAGAGAGCTTGCCCAGCTCCTTGTCGAGCGCTTCATGCAGACGGCCAACCAACTGCTCCTTACCTTGTCTGTTCGGGTTGATGGGCTGGCGCGCACGAATAATGACACGCGTGCTGGTGCCGTCCAGGTCATCGACCTCCGTCAGGTGCGGCGGCCGGAGCTCCAGCTCGGCGACGTAGGGCTCGCCATCTTCCAAGGCGGGTACGGTAGGGTTTGAGACACAACCCGCCAGGGCGACTAAAACCAGGGTTGTGGAAAGAGTGATGTACTTATGCATGACTTAGCTGACCCCCAGGGTTTTTCGGATGGCGGCTTTGTTGCCGTGTAATTTTCTCTTCAGACTTTGCACATGCTTTTTAAGCGCAATCTCCAGTGACTTGCTTCGGCTGACCGAAGATGTCCCGGTCTTTTTACCCAGCCGCAGACTGGCCAGCAACTCCCCCGTATCGATACGGCGCACCTCGATAACTGCATCGATATGGGTAACGTGGCGGCCATTGGCGCTTTGGTATTGAGGCCGACCCTTGATTTTGATCTCAGCAGCGGCATGGCGCTTGCCGGGGCCATAATCCAGCTCAGCCCGACGCAGTGCATTTTCCAGCGGCGACAGCAGCGGGCGCATATCTTTGGGCGCAGAGACGTTGATCCGCAGGTGACTGTTGCTGTCGATAAACGCGTGAGCTTTGGCCGCCACCGCCCGAGCGGGCTGGCTATTGTGGCCGTCCCCATATTGCTGTAACAGCACATCAAATAGCGCCAGCTTCACCAGTTGCTGCTGAAGCTGTTCGCGGATGAGGTAACGCTCGTAATTGCTTTTACGGCTCGCCTGTTTGAGATTTTGCTCGATGGCACGCTGCTGATTCTTCAGCCTGATCTGGCTGTTTCTGACCAGTGCAGTCTTCTCCAGTGAAACCTCAACGTAGTGAGTCCCTCCGGAATAGCAGGTTTGGCCAACACGGTGTTGATCCAGCGGAATGTTCTCAGAGACCAGCCTGATAACCACACTCCCCTCCTCCGTCACATCATCCCCCTTGAGCCGGACGGCGCTCTTCACCTCCGAGGAGACGGTGCTGCTGATCTGCTGAGCCAACGAGGCCTGCGCACTGCTTGTGGCCCGTTCCAAAGAGCTGCCCGAGCCGTAGGCCACAAAGCGGCTGTGGTCAACCGGCTGTGAGGTATCAAGACAATCACCGCCACCCAGCACATCAAACGATTTAGGCACCCCCTGGCAACCGCCAAGCAGAGCCAGCATCAATAAAAACGGAAAGATCGTTTTGAACATGTTCACATCCCTGCTGAATCAGCACCACCAAATCGAGGCCGACGATTCTAGCAAACCTCATTCACCCATTGATAGCAGGGAATCCTTGGAGCCCCTTTAATACCGGGCCCGGCAAAATCCGGCACAACAATGACAACCCCTTTGAGCTAGAACAGGATATTGCCCTTCAGGAACGGCCCGTGCGTCATATCGCTACGATCAAACTCCAGGTAGAGCGTCCCGGCATCGGACTCATCACCCTCAGACTGACCAGAGCGCAACAGCGAATAGGTCACTCGATACCCCACGCCAATGGAGTAACCCAGCCCCCTGGCCCGCTTAAAGCGCTGCTGCCAGAGGTAACCGCCTTCGAGATCAACGCCCGCGGTGAAGTAGGTAGGCAGACGTTCGATCCTA
>JALTMR010000486.1:2134-2669 GCA_027001525.1 Gammaproteobacteria bacterium | reverse complement strand
CTGCCCATTGCCTATAACGCGGCGCTGGAAGCGGCCAGCATTCCTAGGGTGGCGGATGTCGTCCGTGCCGGCCAGCAACTGTGTCGTTCCTGAGGAGTTATTGTCATGCGTGAACCTGTTTTGATGCCGACACTCTCTGACACCATGGAGACGGGACATCTGATTGAGTGGTTGAAGCAACCGGGTGATGCGGTGAAGAAGGGTGACGCCATCGCCGAGGTGGAGACGGACAAGGCGGTGATGGAGGTGGAAGCGTTCCATGACGGTTATCTGCAAGGCCCTTTGGCGGCGGCAGATACAGATATTGCCGTGGGTGCGGTGATTGGTTACATCGGCGATAGCGTCAGTGCAGAGACAAGTTCGCCAAAACCGGCGACACACAATGCGGACCGCCCCCCCGTCGCCAGGAGCGTAATAACAGAAATAAAACCATCGCCAACAGTGGCTGAGCCATCGGCCACAGCTTCGATTCCAGACCCCGTTTCGGCCCCAGCATCAGCACCGGTTCCAGCCGGGCTCGTGGGCAGTGAAGGGG
>JALTMR010000486.1:0-2124 GCA_027001525.1 Gammaproteobacteria bacterium | reverse complement strand
CGCGTTGCTGCTTCGCCTTATGCCCGTGGGCTGGCGCAGGAGCTGGGCATTGATCTGTCACGCTTAAGTGCCGGGCCGGACGGCAGCATCCATGCCAGTCAGGTAGTGGCTGCCGCCGTCGGCCGCGCTGTGCCGAATCTTCATGACGGGCCGGGCTATGAACTCCACCCCCTCAGCCCGATGCAGCGGGCCATCGCCAACAACATGGCGGCGGCTGCGGCGGTGCCCACTTTTCGTGTCAGCGCCCGGCTCTCTCTTGCGCCGCTGATTGCCCTGGCAGATGAAGAGGGTTACTCACTCACCCTGCTGTTGGCGCGTGCCTGTGCGATGGCGGTGGAGGCGCATCCGCGTTTCAACGCGGTGTATACCCCTCAGGGGCTGGCGCAGCGGCAGCAGGTGGATGTCGGGATCGCGGTGGATGTGCCCAAGGGCCTGGTGACGCCCGTGTTGCGCGATGTGGCCGGCCGCCCGATCGAGGAGCTGGCAAAGCGCTGGAGCGCCTTAAAGCGCAGGGCGCTGGGCAAACAACGCAGTCAGCACCTGTTGCCGGAAGAGTATCGCGGTGCGACGTTTTATCTGTCGAATCTCGGCATGTTCGGCACTGTCTCCCGTTTTGATGCCGTCGTTCCCCAGGGGGCAGCAGCGATTCTGGCGGTTGCCGCCATACAGGAGGGGTTGGCTGAGCTGACGCTCAGTTGCGATCACCGCGTGGTTTACGGTGCCGACGCCGCACGATTTTTTGAAACGCTGGCGCTGCTGCTGGGTGATCCGAGGCAGCCGGTGCTGACCTCAAACCATCCTTCGTCGTGAAGGCTGTGCCATGAATACCCGCCACTCACAGAATGCGCTCTGCCAGGTTTGCAAATTGCGTAAACCGCTGCCCGAATTGCTGTCGGCAAAGTTAGTGCGCGGGGGGGTACTGCGTCTGATTCGGGCCGATCACACCGACTGGACCGACGAGGGATACATCTGCTTCGCCTGCCTGAATCAATATCGCAGCAACTACGTGCGCCAGTTGATGGAAAAAGATCTGGGCGAGCTGGATGACCTTGAGCAGGAGGTTGTTTCAAGTCTGCAAGATAACGCGTTGCTGTCAGAGAATATCAACGAGGAGTACGACCAGTCTCTGAGCTTTGGCGATCGTATCGCTGACAAGGTGGCCGAGTTTGGCGGGAGCTGGAAATTTATTATCTGGTTTGGCGTTATCCTCGCCATCTGGATCATCATCAACACGGTGCTGGTCTTCGCCGGTCCCTTTGATCCTTACCCGTTTATTTTGCTCAACCTTATTTTGTCACTGCTGGCGGCCATACAGGCACCGATCATCATGATGAGTCAGAACCGCCAGGAAGACCGTGACCGTATACGGGCAGAAAACGATTATCAGGTGAACCTGAAATCGGAGATGGAGGTTCGCATCGTCAACGAAAAACTGGACCAGCTGCTGCATCAGGAGATGCGGCGTTTTATGGAAGTTCAGCAGATTCAGATGGAAATGTTGAATGAACTGCGCGACAAGGTGGTGTGACTCTTTTCGGAATAGGGGCATTTTTCGAAAAGGGAGTGATGGGTTGTTTCTTGAGGGCGTCTGTATCGATTCCGGTTGTTGCGGATTGGAAGCCCGGAATAAATAGCCATGAATGAATAGAGGTGCCCTTTAGTAGAAAAGGAGAAGATGATGCGTAATGAAGAGAAACTGGTTGAAGCTCATGTGATGGAGTACGAATCACGCCTAAAGCATATCGACGAACTGATCGAGCGTTCAGACAAAGCGAAAAAACTTGCGGCTGAACACCAGGCGGAACTGTCAGAGTTGAAGCGGGAGCGAGAGAATCTGGCCTCTAATCTTGAAGAGATTGGCAAGCTGTCAGCCCAGGAGTGGGCAAAGAAAGGTGGCCCGATGGTGGTGTGGGACATCGTTGCCGAACGTTTGGAACGGTTGGTTGAGCATTTGGAATAGTTCGCCTGCAACAGCCTGACAGCAACGCTTGTAACTGTTTTCAGCAAGGGGCTGGTGACAGCCCCTGACCTTGGGAGATAAGAGATGGACGATACACGTCAGCACTATATACGCTGGTTTTCTGAACTGGGCATCGGTGACGTTCCCCTGGTGGGGGGCAAGAA
>JALTMR010000485.1:2474-2680 GCA_027001525.1 Gammaproteobacteria bacterium | reverse complement strand
CAACCGGCTCGGAAAAAGCGGGGTCAGACTGTATTTTAAGAATACGAATAGTCGCGGGTCGCTCCAGCTCGACCTCCACCGGCGCAATGACGCTGCTGCTTGTGATCGACGTCGAGCCGCTTTGCGCGGGCATGGGCTCCACCGGGGAGACACCCGGCACCAACGCAGTGTCCAGGGCGATGGGGTAGTAGCGATAGCTGGGCTGC
>JALTMR010000485.1:0-2464 GCA_027001525.1 Gammaproteobacteria bacterium | reverse complement strand
CCAGCAGATCGCGCCGGTTCTCCTCACCTGCGGCCAGGTAGAGGCTGTTAAAGCGCCCCTTGCCTTCAGGAATTTCAATACGGCCAACCGGCTCGGAAAAAGCGGGGTCAGACTGTATTTTAAGAATACGAATAGTCGCGGGTCGCTCCAGCTCGACCTCCACCGGCGCAATGACGCTGCTGCTTGTGATCGACGTCGAGCCGCTTTGCGCAGGCATGGGCTCCACCGGGGAGACACCCGGCACCAACGCAGTGTCCAGGGCGATGGGGTAGTAGCGATAGCTGGGCTGCTGCACAGCGTAGAGATACCGGCCATCGGTCTTGACCAGATCCCCCTCATCGACGCCGCCCACCTGGACATTGGTGGAGGAGACCCGCTCCGCACCCGCATTGGCGTCCATCGCCACCGTCGAAGCCGTCATCTCAAGCGCAACCGGGCGTGCGGCGGAGACCGACTCCGCCAGGCCCCGCTTCAGATAGGCCCCAAATTCGGTGGATGATTTAGCCTGAACCAGACTACGGGGCTGCTCGGCGGCTGGCGCCTCAACTGCGGCATCGCCATTCTCCGCCAGGTTCTGACAGCCGCCCAAGCCCGCCACGACCACGACTAAGCCCAGATAATAATCCACTGATTTCAATCTCATTTTCAGCCTCTCCTGCAGCAGTTCGTGGGATTAAATTCCCATTTGATGCTGGGAATTTAATCCCATACAATGTTGCCGTCAAGAGACATAAAGCAGCGATGACTTCCAAGCAAATCACCCAGGCCCTCGAACAGGCAATCCGCCGGATATTCAAACCGCTGGTGCGAATTCTGCTGCGCAATGGCATCTCCTTCAGCCAATTTGCCGAAATGGCCAAGCGCGTCTACGTCGAGGTCGCGACCGAAGAGTTCACCATTCCCGGCAAGCGCCAAACCACCTCCCGGGTGGCGACCATCACCGGCTTGACCCGCAAAGAGGTGCAGCGCACCAACAACACGGCAGAGTCTGAGGGGGAGAGTGAGCGCCTCGCCCGCTACAACCGCGCCGCCCGGGTCATCACCGCCTGGGCGACGCAGCAGGACTACCTCGACGCCGCCGGCGAGCCCCTCATTCTCTCCCTCAATGGCCAGCACCCCAGCTTTACCAGCCTGGTCAAAACCGCCAGTGGTGATATCACAGCGCGCACCATTCTCGATGAGCTGGTACATGTGGGAGCCGTCGCCAGGCTTGAGGACGGCGGCCTTCAGCTACTCACCCGGGCCTACATCCCCGACGGAGACGATGCAGAAAAAATAGCCATCCTCGGCACCGACGTAGCCGACCTGATCGCCACCATCGATCACAATCTGCGCGCCGATAAACAACACGCCTACTTTCAACGCAAAGTCTGCTACAACAATCTGCCGGAAGAGGTGATGGAGGAGCTGCGCGCCGTCATCGTCAGCAAGGCCCAGGCGGCGCTGGAAGAGATGAATGCCGAGATGAACCCGTGCGACCGGGACAGCAACCCGAAACAACGAGGCAGCGGCCAGGTGCGCGCCGGCCTGGGAATATACTATTTCGAACACCGAGACAAACGCCGCTAACGCGGGAGACAGACCGCATGAAGATAAGACAACTGAAAACCTGGCTCCTCACCCTTCTGGCCACCCTCACCCTCACCATCGCCGGCTGCGGTGAATCGATTATTCTGGCCGAAGGCGGTATTGGCGGCACCGGCATCAGCTCGGGCCAGGTCAGCGGCTTTGGCAGCGTCTTTGTCAATGGCGTCAAGTTCGATACCCGCGAGGCACAAATAGTCATCGATGGCCAGGCCGCCACGGAAGAGGCGCTTCAAGTGGGCATGACGGTGGTCGTCTACGGCAACATTGATGCGGACAATCCCAACCGCGGCAGCGCCAGTAAGATCGAATTCGCCTACCTGCTGCGAGGCGCGGTGGAAGAGAGCAACCCCGCTTCGGGCATCATCACCGCTGCCGGCCAGACCATTCACACCAACGAACTCACCGTCTTTGCCGGAATAACGCGAAAGACACTGGCCGTGGGCGACACCATTGCTGTCAGCGGAGTCCTCAACGCCGCCAACGACATTGTCGCCAGCTACATCGCCCTCGAATACGAGCCCATGTTCAAGCCAGCACCCGGGGTCGGGGGCGGTGAGGCCAACACCCAGTACGCCGACAGAGCAGAGGCGGAAACAACGCTCAGCGGCATCATCAGCAAACTGGATCCGCGCAACCAGACCTTTGTTGTGGGCAACCAGGTGGTCAGCTACGCCAACACCGGCCTGAGCGCTGGCGATCTGACCGAAGGCAGCCTCGTGCAGCTCACTGGCAGCTTCAGCGAGGGGCAGCTTCAAGCCTCCTCCATCGAAAGGATAGAGCCGCGCTTCAAGGGTAACGAGGGGGACACGCTGACCCTGACCGGCTATGTCGGTACAGCCGCCACCGAAACACAGTTCGAAATCATGGCCAATCCCGT
>JALTMR010000484.1 GCA_027001525.1 Gammaproteobacteria bacterium | reverse complement strand
TAGAGTGCCTGATCGAAAGACTGCATCCCCTGCTGGGTCGATTTTTTCATCACATCCATCAGCATGTTGGTCTCACCCCTTAGAATCAGATCAGAGACCAGCGGCGTGTTAACCAACACCTCAGTAGCCACTCGTCGCCCCTGGCCACTGATATGCGGCACCAGGCGCTGAGCCACGATGGCGTTCAGATTCAGCGACAGGTCCATCAACAACTGGTGGCGACGATCTTCGGGGAAAAAGTGGATAATACGATCCAGTGCCTGCTGGGCATTGGCGGAGTGAAGCGTGGTCATAACCAGGTGACCCGTCTCCGCAAACGAGACGCAGTGCTCCATGGTCTCACGGGTGCGAATCTCCCCCAGCATGATGACATCGGGTGCCTGGCGCATGGTGTTTTTCAGCGCATTTTCAAACGAGTGGGTGTCAATCCCCACCTCTCGCTGGGTGACGATACAGCTTTTATGCTGGTGCACGTACTCCACCGGGTCTTCGATGGTCACGATGTGACCCTGGCTGTTGCGGTTGCGGTGGCCCACCATAGCCGCCAGAGAGGTGGACTTACCGGAACCCGTGGCACCGACAAAAATCACCATCCCGCGCTTGGCCATGGCAAGCTCTTTTAACGTTACGGGCAGGCCCAGCTCCTCCATCTGCGGAATTTCGGTCTTGATACGCCGAATCACCATCCCCACTTCGTTCTGCTGCTGAAATACGTTGACGCGAAAACGGCCGATCTCAGGGTTGTTGATGGCAAAATTGGCCTCCAGCGTTTCATCAAACTCTCGTGCCTGGCGCGGCGTCATGACGCAGTAGACCAGCGCTTCAACCTGCTCCACCGTTAAAGGCCGGGTGGAAAGCGGCTTGAGCGCACCGTCAATTTTGATGCTGGGCGGCATTCCCACAGTGATAAACAGGTCCGACCCCTCTTTCTCTACGATAATTCGTAGTAATGTCCATATATCGATGGAGCCACTTTTGCTCTTTGTAGACACGGCAGAATCCTCATCCCCAAAATTTTATTATAGTCCTGAATCCTTGCCCTCTGGGTGGCGTACAGCACAGGCACTTGTTTCCACCCTGAAGGTACCGATTCAGGATAATCACTCCAAACGCCCACATCCTTAGGGCGCTAACCTACCCTCTGTCCCTGACCCGGTTGTTCACAACCTGATCAGTGTAGTGCACTGAAATTTCTTGCCCATTTAACTCCCCAGTACCCCACTCGCCCGTAGTGAATACGACCAACCTAAAGGAGCAAATCATTGAAAGCACCAGGGCAGCTGTCACAAGCGAAAGGGGCATGTTGAAATAAGCAGGCACCACAGCGGCTGATTGTAACAACATCACCATCCCGCTTGCTATGGCCGCCACAGATGAGACAATAGTCGGTAACAAATAAAAACAATATGTCGCCACTCAACGCAAGCCATTGATGAACAAGCCAGTCATGCGAGTCAGGCCGGATCCGTCGCCACACCGGCGCAGCCCTGCCAACGAGCGCCACAGAAGGAGGGAAAGCAGGCTTTTCCGGCCTGTGACGCCTGTGCCCACCGAGGGCAAAACAGAAGCGATCCGACACCACCTGAAGCGCTGGCACGTTGAGATGGCCAACCCGTCCCCGTCATCGCTAACAACCAGCGTTAACGGCAAGCAATGGCCCAAGGGCAGGAAGTCGTGATCACATCACCCTCCGCAATCAGCACGCTGTACCTGGATGCCTTTTATTTCATCTACGGGCTGGCACTTATTGTGCTCGGCAGCATCGTCTACGCCATCGCCAGACGCGGCGGCAACCGCAACCAGGGGCTGGAGAGAACCTTACCTTTTTTGGCCGGCTTTGCCATCTTTCACGGCCTGCATGAGTGGCTCGGCCACCTCACCCCCAATACCGACTCACCCTTTTCTCTGTCCGCCGCCACGAACGTGGCACTCATGATCGTCTCGTTCTTCATGCTATTTGAGTTTGGCCGCCGCCTGATTCACCTCAGTCTCAAGCAAACACAGCCGAAATCAAACTACCTGCTCTCCGGCAGAATCTACATCCCGCTGAGTGCCAGCTTGCTGGTTGGCGGACTCAGCAGCACGCCTCCCATCGACGGCTTTGCCCTCTGGTCCGCCTACCTGGTGGGCTTCAGCGGCGCGCTGCTCACCGCCGTGGGGCTGTTGCTCTGCCGTCACCAGTACCAGGGATTCTTCAGCCCCCTCAACGCCGATCTCTATCTGTCCACTGCGGCCGTCACCGCTCTGCTGTACGGGCTGCTGGAAGGGCTGGTGTTTCCCACCACGCAGTGGCTCGGCCTCGACCCGCTCAGCAAGCCGATGTTGTTTGCCAGTGCGCTGTACAGTATGGCCACACTCAGCCTGATCACCGCGGTGATCAGGCTGGTAAGACTCATCAGCACCGAATCCCACTACCAGCGCCGGGCCATTCAGCAACAGGCCCAGAACCACCTTGATCGTTCCGGCATCATGCTTATCGCCCTCAACCGCCACGGCGACATCATCTGGGTTAACCAGTCGACCTGCCACACACTGGGTCATTCGGAGACCTCATTGCTGGGCCAGAACTGGTTCCAAACCTGTCTGCCACCAGAGCAACGCAGCCGGGTGAAACAACGGTTCAACGCCATGATGAACGGGGAGATTGACGCACTCCCCACCGAGGCTGAAGCAACCGTCAT
>JALTMR010000483.1 GCA_027001525.1 Gammaproteobacteria bacterium | reverse complement strand
AGGAGATCTTCTGTGTATGCTCCCCGGGGCCACGGGCAAAAATGTGCAGATCCTGCACCACGCGCGGTTTCTTGCGCTCCAGAATTTCCAGCAGGGAGGGGGTCTGGGTCAGCTTGGTTTCATATTTCGACAGTGGATCGCCCTTGTTGGTGCTGTGGGCGTAGGTCTTCAGGGTGTCGGTGAGTTGGTCGTAGAGCGAGATGGCAACGCGGTCAATAAATTGATAGCGGCGCTTCAGGGTGTTGTGAATCAGGCTGAGCTTCTGGCCCAGAGGGAGGGGTTCATCGAGTGCGCTAAGTGTGTCCTGGTGGTTGAAGAAGTCGATTGTGGAGCTGTTAGCCATCTATCGTGATCCGCCGTTTTATCGCCGTATTACCTAAGCCAAGAGAGCAGCCACTATCCCCGTAATAAAAATGCCGTCGAAGGTTCCTGCCCCGCCAATGGACGCAAGCGGCGTCCCCATCTTCCTGATGTCACCTAATCTTAGTACATCCGCACCGATTAGCACGCCCAGAGTGCCGGCCACATAGGCCAGCGGCGCACTCTGCTCCGGGTTGATGAGAATAGCGACGATGGCGGCGGCCAGCGGTGCGATGAGCAGCGGCATACCGATGCCGATACCGGGCACGGGGCGGCTGTTGAGGTAGCTGACGCCGGCCACCAGCGCGGTGGCGAGGGTGGCATCGGTCCAGCTGACGGCGTCGTGGAACAGCAGGTAGAGGCTCAGGCTGATGGGGATCAGGCCGCCGCCGACGTTGAGGGAGATCGTGGTGTAGCCCTCAAAGGGTGGCATGTGCAGTTTGAGCAGGCGCAATATGCGCGGCGGCACCGGTGCCGCTGCCGTGGCGCTGGCTTCGATGGTGAACAGCGGCAGGTTGATGGCGCTGCCGAGGAGCGATGCGAACAGCAGCAGGATGGCGGCGTCTGGCGACAGCCCCAGCTTGTCCAGCACCAGCGTAAAGACACCGATCTGCAGCAGGGTCAGCGACAGCGCCGCGAAGAGGACAAGCGCCAGTATGGTGAGCGGGTTAAGTGGCATGGGCAGGGGGGCGTCGAAGGGTGTCAGCCAGCAGCGGGGTCAGGCTTACTACGTTACTCTGGTGGGCGATGCTGTCGCTGCTCCACAGGTGGGTGATGGCCGCCTCTGCCAGCACCTGCTCCGCATCGCCGCTCAGCAGGGCGTGGGTGACAAAACAGCTCACCTCCCTGGCCCCGGCCTGTCTGAGCAGCCTGGCGGCATCGGCCAGGGTGTGGCCGGTGCTGGCCACGTCATCGATGATGACAACGTGGCGGTCGGTCACGGCTTGCCGGGGCAGCTCAACACTGACGCTGTGGTCGCTGTGGCGAATTTTTTTGGCCACGGCCCAGTCGAGCCCGGCCCGCTCGGCGATCTGGCTTACCCACTGCTGTGACTCCTCATCGGGCCCCAGCAGCAGCGGGTTGATGGCGCTCTGGCTGAGAAAGTCGGCGATCAACGGGGCGGCGCTAAGGACGATGTTCTGCGTGTTGGGAACGACCTCATCCAGATGGCGAATGCGGTGCAGGTGCGGGTCAACGGTGATCAGTTTGTCCACCATCTCGCCGAGCCACTGGCCGATCACCCGTTGGGCCACCACCTCGCCGGGGTTGAAGGCTTTGTCCTGCCGCATGTAGCACAGATAGGGGGCCACCAGCGTTACCTTTCTGATCCCCTGCTCACGCAGTGAGGAGCACACCATGTAGAGCTCCACCAGTTTGTCGTTGGGGTGGTCCAGGGTGCGATAGACAATCACCTCGCTGATCTCTTCGGTACTGATGAGGGGCAGGGTGAGTCTGCTCTCGCCGTCGGGGAAGTGGTGAGTGGCGACCTCGTCATAGCCGCAGCCCAACATCGAGGCGAGGTTTTTCCCTTGTTCAGCGTGGTGTTGAAAGCCCAGTACAATCATTTAGAACTCCACAAATGCTTGAGGCAGTTGCTCCGCCTCGCCAATGGTGTAACCACTGCCACTCTGTTTGACCAGCTCCAGGGCGAACTGGAAGTCGCCTTTGAAGTCGGCGTGGATGCGGTAGAGCGATTCGCCTTTTTTCACCTCGTCGCCCAGCTTTTTCAGTAGATCGACCCCCGCGCCCTTATCCATGGGCGCGCCGGCAATGCGGGCGATTTTGGCCATGTGGTGGTTGTCGATGTTGATCACCACACCGCTGTGCCGGGCGGTAACCTCGTGCACCAGCTTGCCCGGCAGGTAGGTTTTGTCGCTGCGGCCCTGGCCTTCGATAATCTGCGTCATCTTCGCCAGCGCACGGCCCGATTCGAGGATGTCGCGGGCGATGGCATAGCCCTGGCCACCGCGCACGTCGGGGTCAAACTCCAGCACGCGCCCGGCCAGGTGCAGCGTTTTTTGCAGCAGATCGGCCGGGGCGTCGGGGTCGTTGTTGAGCACCATCATCACATCACGCGCCTCCAGCACCGGGCCGATGCCGTTGCCGATGGGTTGGCGACCGTCGGTGATCACCACTTCGAGGTGGATGCCCAGCTCATCGCCAACAAATTCAAACAGCTTGCGCAGTGCCAGCGCTTCACGCATGTGGCGCACCTTGGCGGTGGGGCCGACGGGGATGTCGATCAGCATGTGGGTGCTGCCGGCGGCGATTTTTTTGGACAAAATGGATGCAATCATCTGCCCCGGTGCATCGATGCCCAG
>JALTMR010000482.1 GCA_027001525.1 Gammaproteobacteria bacterium | reverse complement strand
CGCTGATTCCCGCAGTGGCCGAGGTGGCCAGACAGATCTTGGGGCGCTGGCCGGATCGCGTGCCGAAGCTGATTGCCCGTTGGGTGGGGGACGCCCAGCGATACGGTGAGGTTTAGTCGGCAGTTAACCGCTTGTACCCGGCTGACAGCCCTTGTAAACGTAGCGAACTAAATAGAATTGGACTCCCACTTAAAACGAATCGATCAGACGACGCGGCTGCGAGTTGGCCGTGCCGGGCGTGAACCCGCCTGGTGCCTGGGAACTACCTTGAGCCATGCCGCGCCGCCAGCGGCGGTGGTCGACTGGCTCTATGACGCCGATTCACTCACCAAGCGCCTGAAGCAGGCTTGTGGTGGCCGCTTTAAGGTGCGTCTGCTGGATCAGCGATGGCAGCGCCCCATGCGCTGCGAGCGACGTTTGCTGGGGTTGGGTGAGCGGGAGCTGGCGCTGGTGCGGCAGGTCTACCTGTTATGCGATGAGCAGGTGGTGGTTTTTGCCCGCACGGTACTGCCACTCAATATATTGCGTAGCCGCTATCGCTACCTGGCACGTCTGGGGGGGAAGCCGCTGGGTGAGGTGCTGTTTCGCGATTCGTCCATGCGCCGCAGCGAGGTGCAGCTGGCCCGTATCGGTGCGGACCTCTCGCTCTACCGGTGGCTGGCACCTTATGCCGGGCCCCGGACGGCTCCCGTGTGGGGGCGGCGCTCGCTGTTTCGCCTCGGTCACCAGCCACTGCTGGTGAGTGAGGTGTTCGTGGCTTCGCCCCCCCCTCTGCCGGCCTACCGCTTTCGGGTAACACGCAAATCAGGACGATAGACTCACCATGATTGACCGCATACACCAATATTTTCTCTTGATGCGCCTGAATCGGCCCATCGGCATCTATTTGCTGTTGTGGCCGACCCTGTGGGCGTTATGGATCGCTGCCGAGGGGGTGCCCGATGGCTGGGTGGCGACGGTATTCATTCTCGGCGTGGTGTTGATGCGTTCGGCCGGTTGCGTGATCAACGATTATGCCGATCGCAAGATCGATCCCTTTGTGCAGCGCACCAAGGACCGGCCGTTGGCCGCCGGCAAGGTAAGTGCCCGTGAGGCGCTGGTGCTGTTTGTGGTGCTGTCACTGACGGCGTTTGCGCTGGTGTTGACGCTAAACTGGCTAACCATCGCCCTGTCGGCAGTGGGGGCCTTTCTGGCCGCAACCTACCCCTTCATGAAACGCCACACCTACCTGCCGCAGGTCTACCTGGGGCTCGCTTTCGGCTGGGCTGTGCCGATGGCCTTTGCCGCTCAGACGGGGACGGTGCCGGTGGTGGCGTGGTTATTGCTCATTGCCACCGTGTTATGGGCCACCGCTTACGATACAATGTACGCCATGGTGGATCGGCCGGACGATATCGAGATCGGCGTCAAATCCACCGCCATCCTCTTTGGCGATGCAGATCGCCTGATTATCGGCATTATTCAGGGCTTGTTTGTGCTTGTGCTGCTGTTGATTGGCAGTCAGCTGGCGCTGGCCTGGCCCTATTACGCCGGCGTTGCTGTGGCTGTGTTGTTGATGGTCTATCAACAGGGCTTGATCAAAGAGCGTGATGGCATGAAATGTTTTCAGGCCTTTCTCAATAACCATTGGGTGGGGTTGGCAGTGTTTGCCGGTATTGCCGGTAGCTATTTCCTGGGAGCGTGAGGTTGTTTGCACCAGGGGCGGCTTGGGCCGAATCGTAGAGCGTTTTTCACGGAGTTGATGTAGAGCGATGTTGTTATCTGTTGCGGCGGTGATTGCCGGTTTTATCTTTCTGGTCTGGGGTGCAGAGCGCTGTGTGATGGGGGCGTCGGCGACGGCGCGAAACTTTGGGGTCTCCCCCCTGATTATCGGTTTGACCATTGTCGGTTTTGGCACCTCCGCGCCCGAGATGTTGGTGGCGGGGGTGGCGTCGTCTGAGGGAAATCCGGGGCTGGCCATCGGTAACGCGCTGGGCTCGAATATCACCAATATTGCGCTGGTGCTGGGTGTGACGGCGCTGGTGACGACATTGACGGTGGGCTCCAACGTTGTGCGTCGTGAAATCCCCATTTTGCTGGCGGTGAGCCTGTTTGCCTTCTGGCTGATGAGCGACGGTGTGCTGAGCTTTATCGATGGCCTGCTCCTCATTGGCGGCATGTTGACCATGGTCGCGCTGGTGGTTCGCCTGGGAATTAAATCGAGCAATGGTGAGGACCCGGTCGAGTCGGAGTTTGAAGAAGAGATTCCCGCCGATATGCCCATGGGCAAAGCGGTTTTCTGGACGGTTTTGGGGATTGTCGTGTTGCTGGCCAGCTCCAAAATGCTGGTCTGGGGCGCAGTTAATATTGCCCAGGCATTTGGTGTTTCCGATTTGATTATCGGCCTGACCATTGTCGCCATCGGCACCAGCATGCCGGAGCTGATGGCCTCGGTCATGAGTGCGTTGAAAAATGAGCACGATCTGGCCATCGGTAACATCATCGGTTCGAATATGTTTAACCTCCTGGGTGTGTTGGCACTGCCGGGGCTGATTGCCCCCGGCGCGTTCGATCCGCAGGTTCTGAGCCGGGATCTGCCCTGGATGGTGGGCCTGACGTTGGCGCTGTTTGTGATGGCCTATGGCTTTCGCGGGCCGGGCAAAATCACCCGCTGGGAAGGCGGTGTTTTGTTGTTGGCCTACT
>JALTMR010000481.1 GCA_027001525.1 Gammaproteobacteria bacterium | reverse complement strand
GTGTGGTGACACTGAAAATTCCCCCCAATGTTCAGGTGAATACCAAGAGCGCAGGCCAGCTATTGATTGGCCATGCTGACCGGGTGCTCTATGACGCCAAAGCCAATGGCCGCAATCAGGTGACCAATGCGGGCGAGATTAACGCGGCTGAGGTGGAGAACTGGTGAGCCGGGCGAGGAGGAGGTCAACATTCGTTACAAATTCTTCAGAAGCTTGCTATCGGTCGGTTTTGGTCTTTAGTTAACGGGATATCGAGGCGGGCTTGTTTGGGTGGTGTGTCTCTGAAGCGGAGTTCAGAGCTAATTTAAAGCTAATTTAACAGGGGAGTATGCAATGGCATTGGTAAGGATATTAAAAGGCTGTGGCGGTGTGATACTGGGGGGTGTTCTGTTGGCGGCGACAGCGCAGGCGGCGCCGGGCGACCCCTCCAGCGGCGCAGGCCCCGGGGGTGGCGGGCCGGGCGGTAGCCCTGTGTCGGTGTCTGAACCTTCGACGCTGTTGCTGTTGCTGGCCGGTGTGGCGGGAGTTGCTTTTGTTGCCCGCTCCAAACGGACGAAAAAGGACTAAGCCGTATAGACGGAACTCTGCACGAGCCCTCGTGCAGAGCCTTTCAGCCCGGTTTGATCTCCAGACTCAGCTGTTTGAGCCTGACGCCGGATGCCTTCAGTTCGCGCTGCTGTTCCACCGAGAACTTGGTATTGGTCAGTGTGGCTCCGTCAAACTGAGCACCTTTGAGTTCCGCACCGTTGAAGTCGGCATCGGTCAGGTCGGCTCCCGACAGATTTGCCCCCGTAAAATTGGCCAGGCGCAGATCGGCCCCCACCAAACTGGCCTGACTCAGGTCTGCTCCCGACAGGTCGTACTGAACCAGGTTGGCGCTGTCCAGCTTGAGACTGGCCAAGTCTGCTCCCTTTAGGCTGTTGGCCTCTATGCTGACAAGTTTGTCGAAGCCTTTGCGGTCATAAATATCGATCATTTTCTGTACTCGCGGTTTAGGCCGGTGTCTCTGTGGCGATAAATTCCAGTCCATGATGACCGCACTTGCGCCCTGCCAGCTGGCAGCCCTCGCGCAGAGCCGCTTTCATCGACAGCCCCCTGAGCCGGGCATCAATCACACCCGCATTAAAGGTATCTCCCGCCCCCAGGGTGTCGACGACGTTGGTGGGAACGAAGGCGGGGCTGTAGTGAAAATCATCATTGCGGTCGAGGCCGTAAGCACCGTCTTCGCCCCAGGCGCAGATGAAGTCTTTGTCGGGGGCCTTTTTCTGCATGGCGCTGAGAAAGGCGGTCGCGCTGTCGATGCCCAGCTGGCGGGCATAGGCCCTGGAGAACAGCAGCAGGTCCGCCAGGGGGAGGAGTGTTTCGATCTGAGGTCGATCCTTTTCCACTTCGAGCGAACAGGGCAGCTCGGGGTACAGCTGCTTTAAGTGCGTCATCATGCGGTGGCTGTCAGCGACGTTGCGGCCCTCAAAATGGACCCAGTCGAACTGCCCCAGATCGATCTTCTCGAAGGCGCTGAAGGGGTACTCGGACAGGTTACGGTAGTGGACGATGGTGCGTGAGCCGTTGCGCTGGTTGTGCAGAATGTAGGAGGTGGGGACTTTGCCCTCGTGCTGGGTGAGCACCGCCTCGGTGTTGATCCGGTGGCGTGCCAGCGCCGTGATGATGTGGCGCGCATCGGGTTCGTCGGCCAGCACACCGGCCCAATGGCTCTCGTGGCCCAGCTGGCTGAGCACGGTCAGGGTATTGGTGGCGTTGCCGCCGCGGCACAGGCGTTGGCTGGTGGCGCGCACTTCATCGTCCTCGGCCGGGTAACCATCGACGCTGTTAATAATGTCGAGGGTGGCAATGCCCACCGCCAGAATCTTCGCCACGCTCAGTCCTCCGTTTTGGGTGCCCGCTTTCTCAGTGTCACCAGGGGGATAAAGTAGAGGTTCAGCAGTTCAATCAACACCCAACCCACGGCCATGTAGGCGAGGTAGTGGTAGCTGCCTTTAAAGATCACCAGGCCAACCCACCAGATAATGTTCCAGACATGCAGTCCGGAGACCAGCATCAGCACCCAGGGAAAGGCAGCGACACGGGCTTCGCACTGGTCGCAATTGCAGGTGCCCCACCAGCCCATGAGAAACTTGTTCTTGAGGGAGAGTGTCTGTTCTTTGCAGCAGGGGCACTTGAAGTTGGCCATGATTCGGGTACGTCCTTCTGGGCAGCGGTCGGCAAATAAAACTTGATCAGGTTACTTGGTGGGACCAAAAAGAGGATAAAATAGCATGTTCAGCATCCTGACGGACAGGGGGGTAATGATGCGAAAATGGTTTAAAACGGGTGCCGCCGTAGTGTGCGCGGCCATGTTGGTGGCGTGTGATAACAACACGCCGCTGATGGAGCAGGTGCTGGAGCAGGACACAGACAAGGTCGCCGCCATGCTCAAGGAGGGGGCGGATATTGATGCGCGCAACAACTTTGGCTGGACGGCGTTGATGCATGCCGCCCGGTTGGGGAATAACGATATGGTGCGCCTGCTGGTCTCCCGGGGCGCTGATGTGAATGCGCAGGACGGCTCGGGCTGGACAGCACTGGGGCGGGCCGTGATGAAAGATCGCGTTGAAACCGTGCAGCTGCTGCTGGAGCTGGGGGCCGATCCAAACCACGTCGAAGAGGGGGGCTGGACGACGGTTCACTGGGCAGCG
>JALTMR010000480.1 GCA_027001525.1 Gammaproteobacteria bacterium | reverse complement strand
TCGATATAGGTCCATTGTCAGGCATTGCAAGGCTTGCACATGGCCCTGTCCGGAATGGAGACGGTAAAAGAGCCAGACAGTGGAAAAGCTTGCTTGCAGAAGTATTTTGCGTTGTTCAAAATGTGCCGGGTGGCTCACCGGCTCACCTGAATAAAGCGATAAGTCACCAAATAATGAATGGTTATGGATGAAGCATGCCCAAGCGACTCAAGCCACTGTATCCCGACAGCCTGAAAAACATCAACAAAATAACCACCGCTCTGATCTGGTGGGTAAATGGGCTCGCCCATATTGCCATAACCGTTGCATTGTCGGTTTCGGTGATAATGTTCATATGGTTGTTCATTCATGACGCCTATCTGGCGTTTTCTACCCAGAACTTTGCTCATGGTTTTCTCCATGCTTTGGGGACCTTGATGGTTTTGTGGATTGTTTCGTCACTTATTCTCGCCGAGGCGCGATATCTGCAGGGCGAGCCCATAGGTGTGGATATCTTTGTTGAAATATCGCTGGTGGTGGTGTTGCGTAAGGTGATCGTATTTCCCGTGCAGGAGATCACACCGGGGCCATTGGAGATCGCTGCCTGGGTGGGTGCGGCTTTGGCGCTGGGAGTGGTGTATTTTTTGGTATTGAAAGCCAGGTCTCACTTGGAGTCGGGTGACTGAACGCGATGGAGATGGCGAATTCTTCCTTGTTCCCGTCCAGTGTCTTGCAGGGGTATTATAGGCTTCGGGCTGGTTCTCATGGCAAGCGCGCAGCAGCGCGTAAGGGTTTAGCACGATACACAGCGCTGTTGGCCTATTGGTCCGGCCTATAGTGTTGCCGGATTGATAAACAGGGGGTTGTTGGGTATGCCATGGTTCCCCCGGACTGTTGTCGTGCTTGGCCTGGTTTCGTTTCTTAACGATGCCGCCAGTGAGATGATCACGCCCTTGCTGCCCTTGTTTCTTACCATGACCTTGGGGAGTGGTCCGGTGGCGGTAGGATTCATCGAAGGTGTTGCCGAAGCCACGTCCAGTTTGCTGAAGTTTTTCTCAGGGAGGCTGGCGGACCGTGGCTGGCGGCACAAGTCGTTGGTTCTGGGCGGTTACGGCTTGTCCAATACGGTTCGCCCGTTGATTGGTCTGGCCCTGGGCTGGGCATGGGTGTTTCTGGCGCGTTTTCTGGATCGCGTGGGTAAGGGGCTTAGATCCTCGGCGCGAGATGCCATTATTGCCACCAGTATAGCGCCTCACCTGCGGGGCAGGGCATTTGGGTTTCATCGCGCCATGGATAATACGGGCGCCATGTTCGGGCCTCTGATGGCATTTTGGTTGCTCGCCGCCGATGTGCCGCTGGAACAGGTTTTTCTGTGGTCGGCGATTCCCGGCGTATTGGTTGTTTTGCTGCTTGCGCTGGGATTGCCAAACGATGCTCCACGAGCAGTGCCGTTGCCTGCCACAAGATTTCGCTGGCGTGACTTGGATTCACGCCTGCAAGGCTTGATTGTATCGGCAGGAGGCTTGTCGTTGGCGGCGGTACCGGAAGCCTTTCTCATACTCTGGGCGACGGAGCGCGGCCTGCAACTCACCTGGGTTCCTCTGATCTGGGCGGCTGCTAGCGCCGTCAAGGCCATAGTGGCAGGGGTGGCCGGGGCTTTGTCGGACTATTATGGGCGATTCCCTATCCTGCTGACGGGCTGGAGTCTACGTATCGTGGTAGTGATCATCCTGCCGTTCATTCATACTAGCGAGAGTCTGCTGTGGGGTGGGTTTCTTGCTTATGCGGGATGTTTGGCTTTTACCGAGGCGGCCGAGAGGGCGCTGATCGGCGATGTTGCTGCTCAGGCCCAACGAGGCACAACCTATGGTTTCTACCACATGGTGGTTGGTTTGGCAGCCTTGCCGGGAGCATTGATATTCGGCGTTTTGTGGCAACTAGGGGGAGAAATGACCGCCTTCTTCACCGCCGCGACCTTGTCTTTGATGTCATTGTTGGGGCTGTGGTGGTTTACGGTTCGTCTTCAGCAATGAGAGTGCCGCGTTTAAGGGCGTTTCCACTCCCACGATTTATCCATCGGGGAGGGTACATGGCACATCGGTACCCGTGCCAGGGATGAATGACATGCCGGTACAGGCTATGCCATGATGCGTATGGATAGTCACAAATGTACCCTAAGGCCACGAGAGGTTTGCGGTATGCAACAGCCTATTCCCTTTCCCGATCGTCATGCGGCTGGTCAGGTTTTGGCGGAAATTCTGCGTGATCGGTATGCAGATCAAGCATGTATCGTATTGGCTCTGCCGCGAGGCGGGGTTCCGGTTGCCGCGGAGGTGGCCCGTGCTCTGGGAGCGCCGCTGGATGTGATGCTGGTACGCAAGCTGGGGCTTCCGGGGCATCCCGAGCTGGCCATGGGAGCTATTGCCAGTGGTGGCGTGCGGGTGATGAATGATGATGTGGTGCGCCGCTTCGGTGTCGATCCGGCGGCGGTCGAGGCCGTGGCCGAGGCCGAGGCGCGTGAGTTGGCTCGGCGCGAACGGGTTTATCGTGACGCTCGTTCCTGGCCGGAACTGGAAGGGCGTTGTGTGATCCTGGTCGATGATGGCCTAGCCACCGGGGCCACCATGCAGGCCGCGGTGGAGGCCGTTCGTGCGCAGCGTCCGGCACGTATCGTGGTTGCGGTGCCGGACGCTGCGCACGAACGGCCTCCACCGC
>JALTMR010000479.1 GCA_027001525.1 Gammaproteobacteria bacterium | reverse complement strand
GAGTTCCACGCGATAGAGCAACTGAAGCATCCAGCGGATTACTGATTTCAACACGGTAGTCACCTCCCTTTTCAATGCCTTTAGACTATGCCCGCAGTGGTTGGCTGTTGGTGTAGCGAGTATGGTTGGCAGGTGAGCGGAAATACATCTATTTCCGCGAGATGTCGCGACAGTGTTCCGTGGGTTTAGCGTTAGTGTGCTTTTCCCCTTTTTTCCTCCTCTCTTCTTTCTCCTCTCTTTCCGGCTCCGGGCTCCCCGGCTCAAGTTTTTCAATGAGATCCCGAGTTGTAGGGGTGGGGGGGGGATTCAATCTGCCACACCCAGAATTAATAGAGGTGCCCTTTAGTCCCAGGGAATGCCCGATGCCAGTGATCCCGGGTTGCATGGATGTTTAACAAGCCAGCTGATGCAATGAATGCAAATAAAATAGATATCCTCGCCATTGACGATGACAAGTTCATTCAGAAGGTCATCATCAAATCGCTCCAGTCAGAGACGATCTCTGTGCGGACAGCCAACGATGGCGAGTCGGGCATTGCCGAGGCGACGCAGCGGGTGCCGGATATTATCCTTCTCGATGTTGAGATGCCGGGCATCAACGGTTACGAGGTATGCGACCGGCTACGCAGCATCGACGCCACCAAAGAGATTCCCATTGTCTTCTTGTCCTCACACAGCTCGCTGATTGAGCGTATGCAGGGGTACGAGGTGGGGGGGGATGACTACCTCGTCAAACCGTTCGAAAAAGAGAACCTGCTGGCGCGCGTGAACATTCTGGTCAAGTACCACAATGAGCGTCAGGAACTGAGGGATCAGTACGAGCTGGCGCACAAGAGTGCCATGACCGCCATGACCAGCAGCAGCGAGCTGGGCATGGTGATCAAGTTCATGGAGAAGAGCCTCACCTGCACCAGCGTCAACGAGCTGGCTGACGGTCTGTTCGAGGTGACGGACCAGTTCGCTCTCGACTGCTGCGCCATGATTCTGGAAAACGATCAGGCCTACTGGTACTCCTCCGAAAGCACCGCCATCAGCCCCCTGGAGAAGGAGCTGATAGAGATGTGTGATCGGGAGGCGCGTTTTGTCGATTTCGGCAGTCGCACCATCGTGAACTACCCCCGCGTGAGTTTTCTGGTGAAAAACATGCCGCTGGAAGATATGGAACGCTACGGCAGAATCAAGGATCTGCTGCCTATTTTGCTTTCCGTTGTAAATACAAAAATAAATTCGCTGAGCACACAGGCCGCGCTGACCTCCCAAAGCAACAACCTCATGGACTCGTTCAAACTGATCCGCAACAACCTCTTCTATCTGGGCACAAGCATCGTTAAAAATCGCCAGAAGAGCGAAATGACCATGAGCAAACTGGTCGAAGAGCTGAACTACGACTTTTTACGCATGGGTCTGGAGGAGGATCAGGAGGAGTATCTGCTGACCCGCATTGATACCGCCATCGATGAAGCAAAAGTGGAGATGGACGCAGGCAAGGAGATTCGTGATTCGCTCACTTTTATCCTGATGAACCTCAACGCTGTGATGGCCAAGCAGGAGGAGCTGCTGGAGAACTACAGCGCCAGCCTGGCGGCGGAAGCAGCGGAGCAGGGGGGGGATCTGGATGACAATGTTGAGTTGTTTTAGGTGGGGCGTTCTCGATCTGTCGTGGCCGGAACTAACCGGGGGGCTTGTCAGCCTGCTGTCGCAGAGGTTGGAAGACGGCCAGCTCCCACGGACGCATGGCGAAAAAAAGGCCGATGTTGTGGCGTTTTTCCAGAGGGAGTTGAACATCTTGACGGTGCAGTTCGGTAAACTCTTTGGTCAGCGCCTGTAGTTTGTTCTGAATGACCTGAATAGAGGCATCCCCCAGTAGGCCGAAGAGAAAGAGCCGTTGTTCCAGCTCGCCCTTGAATCCCGAATTCAGAAATTGAGTTTGAATCTGTTTCTCAAAGAAGCGTTCGATGGGGCCGGCGGGGAGCCAGCGGAAGTCCTCGTCGATGCGCAGTTTGATGCGGTTGCCGGGCAGCAGGTCGATAATCTTCAGGCGGTCGAGTTTGGCCAGGCAGCGGATGCAGTCGGTGTCGGAGATGTTGTAGTGACCGATGATCTCCTCGAAGCTCAGGCGGTTACGTACGCTGACGGCTACCAGCAGTAACTTGGCATCCTGCACCAACTCCTGTTCCTGTTCCACGCTCAGCCGGCTGATGCGCTGGCGCGACTCCTCGTAGAGCTGAAACAGATCGCTTAGCTCCATCTGCATGAGCTGGCATATCTCCTCCAGCCGATTGAGGGTGAAGCGTTTGGTGGCGAACATCCGCTTAACATTGGCCTCGCTCATGTTCAGACGCCGGGCAACCTGGGCATAGGTCAGGCGGTGGCTTTTCAGGGCCTGTTTTAACGTGTCGATCAGGGCTGTGGTTTGCGCCATCCCTTGTGTACTCCCCGGGTGGATGAAAGTATGGTTTTTATAGACTCTGGCGAGATTGTTCAAGCACTGTTACTAACAAGGCGTCGTTATAGGCTGCTATGGTGACGCAGATTTTGTGGGGAAAACGCGGGTCGATGCCCTATTGTATCTAATAAGATAAATAACGGACTGGCGAGGTGTTCAGGGCCCATGTAGTGTTGTTCTGCATGACAGACGGTGACGTTCGAAGAGGCGGATTGTTGTGATTGTGAGTACGGTTGTTGACAGGAAAGAGCACCC
>JALTMR010000478.1 GCA_027001525.1 Gammaproteobacteria bacterium | reverse complement strand
CATGGTGAATTCGGGATGATGGTGAGCGCCAAATTCACCATTCCGGAACGATTTGCAAATCTGATATATGGGCCCGCTTCCTGCCGCCAGCAGCCGTTTCATGGCAAATTCCGGCGACGTTTGCAGGTAGTAGTCCCGCCCCCCCGCCGCACCGGGGCCCCGGTAGCGGGTGACGAAACTCTCAAGAAAAGGGTCTGTCGATGCGCCGGCAGACAGCAGCGGTGTCTCCACCTCCCACACACCCCGCTCATGAAAGAACGCCCTGATCCTGTGCAGCACCCGGGCCCTCAGACGAAGATTCTTAACTGCGGCGGTAGGCTGCCAGTTCGGTGACTCGGCCACGCCAGGAATCAATCTTTGGCGCGCGAAACATATTCACCCGTGCGGGTATCAATTTTCAGCAGATCACCAATATCGATAAAAAGGGGTACCTTGACCACCGCTCCCGTCTCCAGCGTTGCCGGCTTGTTGCCGCCACCAGAGGTATCACCGCGTACACCGGGGTCCGTATCACTGACCTGTAGCACGACAAAATTAGGCGGCGTCACCATCAATGGTGAGTCGTTCCACAAGGTCACGACGCAGGTCTCCTCGCCCTTGACCCACTTTGCCGCTTCCACCATCGCCGTCTCGGGCGCAGCGTACTGTTCAAAGGTGTCGGGCACCATGAAGTGCCAGAACTCGCCATCATTGTAGAGATACTGCATTTCCGTATCCATGATGTCAGCAGCTTCCACTGACTCGCCCGACTTGAAGGTACGTTCCACCACCCGGCCGGTTTTCAGGTTACGGATTTTCACACGATTGAAAGCCTGGCCCTTGCCTGGTTTCACAAATTCATTTTCAACAATGGTGCAAGGATCATTGTCCATCATGATCTTCAAACCACTTTTAAATTCATTAGTGCTATAAGTCGCCATAACTTCCTCGTTTTAATGCCCAGCATAGCCAAGCTATACTTGCGCGTTTCACCCAGCGCCCAGATCCTACGAATACGGCCAATCAGCTCCACGACGCAAAGGCGGATATGTTACAGCGAATCAGAGCTTCTGTGCAGACCAAAGCATGGCAAAAATCACTGGCCGAGGCGGTCAGGCAGCCTCGGGAGCTACTCGCCCAGCTGGCACTGAGTGATGACCCCATCAGCCTGCTCACAGATCACCAGCCCGACTTTCCCCTGCGCGTGCCTCAAAGTTATATCAGGCGCATGGCGGTGGGCGAGCCAAATGACCCCCTGCTACGCCAGGTGCTCTCCACCGCTGCCGAGCGGGCCCACGTTGAGGGGTTTGGCACCAGCCCCGTCGGTGATGACGCGGCGACCCTCCAAAGCGGGTTGCTGCAAAAATACCAGGGTCGTGTGCTGGTGTTAGCCACAGCGGCCTGCCCCATTCACTGCCGTTACTGCTTTCGCCGCCACTTCCCTTATGGCGATCACAATGGCCAGCACCGGGACTGGCACCCTGTCCTCAATGCCATTGCCGCAGACACCACACTGAGCGAGGTCATTCTCAGCGGCGGCGACCCGCTCTCCCTTGCCGATGAATACCTGGCTGAACTTGTCGAGGGGCTGGGGAAAATCGCTCATCTGAAACGCCTGCGCATCCACAGTCGCTTCCCTGTCGTCTTACCAGAACGCATCGACCGTAGCCTGCTGGGCTGGATAGGCAAGACACGACTCAACACCACCGTCGTCATTCACTGTAACCACGGCAACGAAATCAACGGAGAAGTCAGGGACGGTCTCGCCCAACTGAAAAGCCGAAACGTGACACTGCTGAACCAGACGGTACTACTGAAAGGGGTCAATGACAGCGCAGAGACGCTGACTGAGTTGAGTGAAATACTTTTTGAGGCGGGCGTTTTACCCTATTACCTGCATCTGCTGGATCGAGTTAGCGGGGCGGCCCACTTTGATACCTCCGAGCAGAGCGCCCTGCTGCTGATGGAATCACTGCGCCGCAGACTCCCCGGCTACCTGGTGCCCCGACTGGTCAAAGAGATCGCCGGGGAGCCCTACAAGCGCCCATTAACCTGACGGTTTGTCCTCTTTGTCGTCGCCGGAGAGTTCAATCACGTCATCCACAAATGGCTCGCCCAGATCCACTTTCGGCAAGGTGATCTCCTCTGTTTCAAGCTCTTCAATATCGGCCATAAATTCTTCCGGCTCTACGGCATCATCAGGCTGATCGAGCAGTTCGTCAAAATCAGAGGAGAAGAGTGCCCCCGCCTCTCCCGCCTCGGCGTCTTCCGGGGCCGGGTCAGCTTCAGGCTGCTGTGCCGGCTCCCCCTGAAGCTCAGCCAGGCGAGCCTCGATATTGGCATCATCCAGCGGGCCCGCCTCGTCCAGATCATACTCAGACGCTTTTGCCGCTGCAGGGGCTTGCGACTCGGGGGCTACCTTATCGGAGGCATCCGGAGTATTGTTTTCAGCCGCCACTGATTCAAGTGAGGCTTCCACCTCATCATCCAGATCGACTATTTCGAAATCTGTCGCGCCCTCATCAGCGGCATCGATCATCTGCGCCAGCGCATCCAGCTCATCACTCTCTTCGCCTAAATCAGCCTGCTCGTCGGTAGTTGGCTCCGCAACTGGTTCTGGTTCTGGTTCTGGCTCTGGTTCTGGCTCTGGTTCTGGCTCTGGTTCTGGCTCTGGTTCTGGCTCTGGCTCTGGCTCTGGCTCTGGCTCTGGCTCTGGCTCTGGCTCTGGC
>JALTMR010000477.1 GCA_027001525.1 Gammaproteobacteria bacterium | reverse complement strand
GTCATGCATGAACATCAGGCCCAAACCATCTCTTGCCGCGTGTGTCACCACGGCAGGAATCCGAAACAGCCGTGCTCCATGAGCCCCTTCGAGGGTGAAGTGAACGTTTAAGCGTGTATTTTTCGTATACAGCGATGCGCCGGATTTGATGAAAATACCTGCCGGGCTGATGTTGCCGCTGATGCAGCGAATAACGAGCTGATGGAGGTGGTAGACATAGACTTCCCGAAAAATTTTCGTACGCGCGCCCCAGCGATTCTCCATGCCTCGACTCCTCAGTCAATGTGGTGAAACAGTATGCTTTCTCCTCTCGCTATATGAATTAAGCACAGTTGTTAAAGAAGTTAAGTAAGGAGAGTTACGTAATTTTAAAGATCGGTGAACTGGCTATATTGAGGTAGGGGGGGAGACAAATTATTTTTGTCGTTAAGGGATTTTTCTAATGTCTCCGATCAGGGACAAAGCGTGTCTATCTCTATGAATTTAACGGGTTTTGCTAAATACTGCACGGGTGGAAATAGCGTAAGAAAAGTTGACACACTCAATGGACGGCGAAGCAAACCAATGCCATGGGCCGAAATAGCAAGGAAGGTATGAGTAACGGCAACATCACAGACTTTTATGATGCTGACTCTGTGGCCGAAATGTCACCGCAGGAGATAGCCTGTCTGCTCAATAGCAGCCGCCGCCATATCCGCCTGGTGGATCTGCTCAACCGGGAGTTGAACAGCTCTTGCGAGGCGCTGATGGGCTCTTTCGGTTCTTCAACAGGCAGCGAAGGGCGTCTCATTAGCGGTGAGATTGCTCACGAGCTGAACCAGCCGCTGTTTGTGATCAACAGCTATGTGGATACCTGTTTACGTCTGCTCGAATCCGAAGAGTGCGAGGTGGATGAGATCCGTCACGTCATGAACGAGGTGATGCGCCAGACCCACCGGGCGCGTGACATTATTCAGGCCATGCGGTCGCTGAATTTCAAGGGCGACAACGGGCGCGAGAGCATCAACATCAGGGCGCTGGTGGACTCGGTGGTGGCGCTGGTGGATTCCGAGGTGCAGTACCACGGCGTGGCTTTGAAAACGGCCTTGCCTGAGGTCTCCGTCCATGTGCGGGTGAACGCGGTGTTGATCGAGCAGGTGCTGCTCAATTTAATTCGCAATGCCGTTGAGGCAGTCAATGATGCCGGCGGAAAAAAAATAGTGCGGCCATCAGTCGCCATTAGCGTTATTCATGATCGTGTCGTCCAGGTCACTGTCGATGACAATGGCCCGGGCGTGGACGAGGATCAGCTGGAAAAAATGTTTGATCCTTTCTTTACGACCAAAGGGTATGGAACCGGGTTGGGCCTTCATCTGAGCCGGATGATTGTGGTTGCTCACGGAGGTCATCTGTGGGCCTGCAACCACCCGCAAGGAGGGGCCCGTTTAAGGTTTACCTTGCCGATCGCAAAGGAGGGACGTGACGATGGCGACGCCTGATCAAACGGTCTATGTGGTGGATGATGATGAGGGGGTATGCAGCGCACTTGGGCTGTTTTTCAAGGCGGTGGGGATGAAGGTAAAAACCTTTCCCTCGGCGGAGCGCTTTTTGTCCCAGAATCTCGAAGAGGTGAACGGTTGCCTTGTGCTCGATATCCGTATTCCGGGGATGTGCGGGCTGGAGCTGATCGAGCATCTGGTGCAGCACGGTTGCGATATTCCCGTGATCGTGATGACCGGCTATGGCGATGTGGAAAGTGTGGTGCGTGCGATGAAGTCCGGGGTGATTGAGTTCTTTGAAAAGCCCTTTGACAATCAACAGCTCTTGAGCTGTGTGCAGCGCTGCATGGTATTGAATGAAAGCAACCACCTGCAACGCTCAAGGCAACAAAAATCGGAGCGCAAAATTGCCTGCCTGACGCCGAGGGAGCGTGAAATTATGGAGATGCTGGTGGCGGGTAAAATAAATAAAGTCATCGCCGCAGAGTTGAACATCAGCGTCAGAACGGTGGAGGTGCATCGCTCACGAGTGATGGAGAAGCTCCACGCTGCCACCCTCTCTGATGTAGTGCGTATTGCCCTGGCAGCCAAGGCTTAGGGGCACTCTCAGTTATCCTTAGTGGTGCGATTCTGGCCCTTTTCCGTTAGCATCGTTGCGACTCTTCCTGTGCTTCGTTTCCAGTGGCTGCTGTGCGCCTGCGTCATCGTCGGACAGTCAAGCAAGCGGGGCGTTCTTAAGGCTGCTTTTCGGCAACTGTTCCGCTCTGCAAAGCAGGGTGACCTGTATTTTTCTTCCAAAACGCTCCAGACTGGGTGGGTTGATATCGCTGATGTGAGGACGTTGTGGTTGTTTCTAATGCATTTCAAAAGAATTCTCATAAGCTGGGGCTTGATGAGCTGGCGGAGCAGTTGTTTGCTGATGATCTGATCACTCAGGAGCAGTTTGAAAACCTGCAGCTCAAGTCCCGCTTCCGGGACATGGGGCAGCTCCACCCCATTGTGGTGGTGGCGGATTTGAATCTCACCTCCAATAGCTCACCGCACAAGCGCCTGACGCAGGACTTTCTCACCGACTGGCTGGCACACAAGGCCGACATTCCCTACCGGCGCGTTGATCCACTGAAGATCGATGTGGCCAGCGTCACTGCAGTCATGTCTTACGCTTATGCGGAGCGCAACAAATTGTTGCCGCTGGAGGTGACCTCCAGCTACGTCGTCATCGCCACCGCCGAGCCCTTTCTGACG
>JALTMR010000476.1 GCA_027001525.1 Gammaproteobacteria bacterium | reverse complement strand
GGAGAGTGGTTCAAATTCCCCCGATTTTTCGTTGCATAGCCCCACTATGCGCCTCAAAATCGTGAAAATTTGCACTCGCTCTCCCACCGTGCTCGCTACGATTACCTAAGTCCGACCTACTCCTAGTAGGTCTCTTCGTCCCGTTTGGTTAACACCTCGTAGCCGGTCTCCGTGACCAGGATGGTGTGTTCCCACTGGGCTGACAGCCCGCGATCCTTGGTGACCACCGTCCACTTGTCCGGCAGCACTTTTACGTGGCGTTTGCCGGTGTTGATCATCGGTTCGATGGTGAAGATCATGCCGGGTTTGAGCTCAATTCCGCTACCCGGTTGGCCGTAGTGCAGAACCTGGGGGTCTTCATGGAAGCTTTTGCCGATACCGTGTCCGCAGTATTCCCGCACGACCGAAAAGCCCTGTGCTTCGGCGTGTTTCTGGATGACGTGGCCGATATCGCCCAGGTGGGTGCCGGGTTTGACCATGTCGATGCCCAGGCGCAAGCACTCCTGACTGCATTCGGTAACGCGGCGGCCCAGCACCGAGGGTTCGCCAATGTAAAACATCTTACTGGTGTCGCCGTGGTACTCGTCCTTGATCACGGTAATGTCAATGTTAATCAAATCGCCCTTTTTGAGCCGTTTGGCGCTGGGGATGCCGTGGCAAACCTGGTGGTTGACGGAGGTACAGATCGATTTGGGGAAGCCATGATAGTCGAGCGGGGCGGGAATGGCCTGCTGCTCATTGACGATATAGTCGTGGCAGAGGGTGTTGAGTTCATCGGTAGTGATGCCCGCCTTGACGTGGGGGGCAATCATTTCGAGAACTTCTGCGGCCAGCCGCCCGGCAACGCGCATCTTTTCGATCTCTTCAGGTGTTTTGATAATTACGTTCATAGTCTGATTCTGGTTGTAATCTTTGCTGGGAGTGGCGGCCTGTGTGGTTCCAAAGGCGGCGCAATAGTGCCGGAATCTTAGCGCTAAAGCCATGTGCTTGTCAGCTCGGGCGTGGCGTGGCAGACCTGAAGAACGAATTAAGCTTGACCCCGCTGGCACCACAGGGCGCTAAACCCCGCTCCGACAGTGTCTATGGTTCACTTGCGCTTCCAGCCGGTGATCCATGGCGGTTTGCGATAATCGGTCGAACCCATGTTAAGTCCTTGGTGGGGCACCTGAAATTGAGCTCGGGGCGGCATTGTGGTATAAAGCGCGCCAGCCAGAAGAATATCGTTTGGCTGGCTATTCAGGAACCCGGTGTTGCCGGGAAATACGCACACGCACCGTCACAGACTGCCTGGGTGCTCCCTCTTAAGTAAGATTTAGTAGGGTGAGTGGCAGATGGGGTGCGTGGAGGTCTAACCCATACCATTATTAGGAGAAACACATGTCTAACGTTTCTATGCGTCAGATGCTTGAAGCTGGTGTTCATTTCGGTCACCAGACCCGTTACTGGAATCCAAAGATGGCGCAGTACATCTTCGGTCATCGTAACAAGATCCATATTGTTAACCTTGAAAAGACGCTGCCCCTGTTCAACGATGCCATGAACTTCGTGAGCAGCATGGCGGCCAAGAAAGGCAAAATTCTTTTTGTTGGCACCAAGCGTGCGGCACAGGACATCGTTGCAGCAGAAGCAGAGCGTTGCGGCATGCCTTACGTTAATCACCGCTGGTTGGGTGGTATGCTGACAAACTTCAAAACCATCAAACAGTCTGTCAAGCGTTTGAAAGAGTTGGAAGCAATGGATGTGGATGGCGGTCTGGAGCAGCGTTTCAACAAGAAGGAAGCGCTGGGTCTGCGTCGCGAAATGGAAAAGCTGAATCGCAGCCTGGGTGGCATCAAGAGCATGGATACACTGCCTGATGCAATCTTCATCATCGATGTGGGTCATGAGAAGATCGCCATCAGCGAAGCGAAGACGCTGGGTATTCCCGTCATCGCTGTCGTTGATACCAACAACAGCCCTCGCGGCGTTGATTACATCATTCCTGGTAATGATGATTCTGCACGCGCAATCTCGCTCTATGCCGCAGGCGTGGCTGACGCCATACTGGCGGGTCGTACGTCCGTGACCACAGGCGGCGGCGAAGATTTCGTCGAAGTAAACGAAGAAGCAGCCAAGGAAAAAACTGTCGAAGCCTAGCAGGCTTTGGGCGCAGCAGCTGCTTGATAACAGGCCGCCCCCTCATGGGCGGCTTGTCACATATAGAATTTTCGAACAGATTTAGGAGACATAAGACCATGGCGATTACCGCAGCCCTAGTCAAAGAGTTACGCGAGCGTACCGGCGCTGGCATGATGGAATGCAAAAAAATGCTGGTGGAAACGGATGGTGATATCGATGCGGCCATCGAGTCCATGCGCAAAAGCGGTGCAGCCAAGGCAGATAAAAAGGCCGACCGTATCGCAGCCGAGGGCATTATTGCTCTGGAAGTGGGTGCAGATAACAAGAGCGCCGTGCTGGTAGAGGTAAACTGCGAAACGGATTTTGTTGCCAAGGGTGATGATTTTGTTGGTTTCGCCTCGGATGTGGTGAAGCAGGCTCTGGAAAGTGGCGTGGCTGACGTAGCGGCGTTGTCTGAGTCCACGCTGCCCTCGGGTGCCAGTGTTGAAAGCACTCGTCGTGACCTGATTGCCAAGATCGGTGAAAACATCTCTGTGCGCCGTTTTGAGCGTGTGGAGACGGATGGCGTTGTGGGCGCTTACCTGCACGGCAGCCGCATCGGCGTGCTGGTCGAGCT
>JALTMR010000475.1 GCA_027001525.1 Gammaproteobacteria bacterium | reverse complement strand
TGGTGAAGACTTTGATCTCCGGCATGGTGCTGGATCTGGAGACTTTTCCCCCGGAGGAGAGCGCCGAGCTAAAGGCGCTCGATACCCCCCAGGCGCTGGAGCAATATACCTACCTGGTGGCCGGGTGCGTGGGTGAATTCTGGACCGAAATGAGCGTGGCCCACATACCGGCACTGAAGCACTGGGATGAAGCGCGATTTACCCCCCTGGGCATTCGTCTGGGCAAAGCGCTGCAATACACCAACATATTGCGTGACCTGCCGCGGGATCTGCGCATGGGGCGTTGCTACCTGCCGCTGGAGAGTCTGGCTCGTCACCAGCTCACTCCCGAGATGTTGCTGAACCCCGCCAACAGCTCGCAGGCAACCGCCTGCCTGAACGAGCACCTTGCTTTGGCAAAAGATCACTACCTGGCCGGCCTGGACTATGTCACCGCCATACCCCGCCGGGCGGTACGACTGCGACTGGCGGCGCTGTGGCCAATGCTGATCGGGCTGGCGACGTTGCGGCGGTTGAAAGAGAACAGGCGTTGGCTCGACCCGGACCAGACCATCAAGGTCGATAGACGATGGGTCTACAAGATGATTCTGATTTCCATGGGCGTCGTGGTCTCGAACCGGTTGATCCGCCGTTGGGTGAGGCGGCTGGCCTAATCTTCCTCATACCGGGGCAGTTGCTCCTGCGCCAGAATATTGCAGCGCTCGGTAATGACGTCAAAGACAATAAAGGCCTCTTTTCTTTCCAGCTGCCGCCTGACCTGGGCCACCTTGTCTGCCAGGGTGAATTCCCCTTCGCCATAGTCCGTTCCCTCGCGGGTGATGAACTCCTCGATGATGCCCTGGAGCGCTTCGGGGCTTAACTCGTGTGGTGGAATAATCATGATGGTATTGGAGATCGGGCAGACAGCGCCTGGCGGTCTGCCCGATTCAGTTGGGGAGAGGAGGCTACCCCTTGGCTGTCTGTTCGCCGTGGGGCAGATGAACTTCCTCGACAATGCCGGCGTCAGGGTCGTTGTACGTGGTCATATCGATGCTGTTTTCGCTGCGGGCGACGATGGTGGTGACGGCTGCATCGCCCGTGACGTTTACTGCGGTGCGCATCATGTCCAGCAAGCGGTCCACCCCCATGATCAGGGCGATGCCTTCGATGGGCAGCCCCACCTGATTAAAGACCATGGCCAGCATGATGAGGCCAACCCCAGGCACTCCCGCTGTTCCGATGGAGGCAAGTACCGCCATGCCGATGACGGTTAAATAGCCCCCCAACCCCAGCTCGATGCCGTAGACGTTGGCGATGAATACCGTTGCCACCCCCTGCATGATGGCGGTGCCATCCATATTGATCGTGGCCCCAAAGGGCACCACGAACGAGGCGGTGGAGTTATCGACACCGAGGCGTTTTTCCGTGCTTCTCAGGGTGACGGGAATCGTGGCGTTGGAGCTGGAGGTGCTGAAAGCAAACACCTGGGTGGCGCGCATCTTCTTCAGAAAAATGAGCGGATTCACCCGCCCCAGCAATTTAAGCAGCACCATGAGCGTGCCGGTTGCGTGGAGCAACAACACCAGGGCGACGACGCCGAAGTAGCTGATCATCGGCACAATCAGCCCAAGGCCCTGGAGCGAAAAGGTTTTGGCCATCAAGGCGAAGACGCCATAGGGGGCGATGTTCATAACCACGTTGACCACCTGCATCATCACCTCGTTGAGCCGTTCGGCCCCCTCGGCGATCGGTTTGCCGCGCTCGCCAATCATCAGAATGCACACGGCAAACAAAATGGTGAAGAAAATGATCTGCAACATATTGCCTTCAGCATAAGCGGCGATGGGGTTGCTGGGGACCAGATCGATGATGACCTGGGTCAGTGGTGGAGCCTCTGGCGCGGTAAAGCTCTGCGTCGTGCTTTCCGCCATCTCAAAATCTTTGCCGGGGCCGATCAGGGAAGAGAGGCCAATAGCCAGCGAAATTGCCAGAGCGGTGGTCAGCATAAAGAGCAAAAAGGATTTAAGACCCACTCGCCCCAGCTTGTTGACATCCCCCAGGCCGCAGACGCCACAGATGAGCGAGAAGGTCACCAGCGGAACCACCAGCATTTTCAGCATGCTGATAAAGATGGCACCGGCCACATGAAACAGGCCGCCCACCAGATAGGTCTGCACAACCTCGCTGTCGTTGGCAAAGGCGTTGATCAAACTACCAACCACCAGGCCGCTCACCATCCAGACGAGAATCTTGGTCGTCATGGTCATTTTCTTCATGGAATACTCCGCCATAGGAGGAGCCTGTCGGATTTAGGAATAATCTACTGCGCCGGTAGGAGAGCGGTTCAAATGTCCCCGATTTTTCGTTACATAGTCCCGCTATGCGCCTCAAAATCGTGAAAATTTGCACTCGCTCTCCCATCATGTTCGCTACGATTACCTAAGTCCGACAGCCTCCTAGAGAATTTCTTTTTGATTATCAAGGTAATATTTTCGCTGCTCATTCTAACCGAAATGCTTGCGGCGTGTGTTTTTCGAGGCATACCAGTTGATGGGCCAGTGGATGGGGTAGTGACAAAGGCGTTGCGCTACACTGCTGATCACCCTGAAAATCAGAGGCCAGAGAAGGGAGGTGGCGATGGTGTTGCGCGGTAAGGTTTTACGCTGTATCGGTTTATTGATCGTCCTGCTTGCGGGCGGGTGTGACCAGCACGACCCGAGAAGAGGGGATGTGAACTATGGCCTGGGGAGTGTGAATCTCGAT
>JALTMR010000474.1 GCA_027001525.1 Gammaproteobacteria bacterium | reverse complement strand
GCCGCCGAGCGTACGGCGGTCAATACCACCTCCATCGGTTTGAATCAGACCCTCGACTGGAGCGACAAAAAGGGCGCGCAGGTCAACGTGGTCGAGCGTCAGTTGCAGGCGGCGCAGGCCCGCTTGCTGGAGACCCGGCAGCGTGTGGCGGTTGAGGCACTGGAGGCGGTGGTGAGTTACTTCACCGCTCACCAGATGCAGGCGCTGGCGCAGCGCCGCAGTGAGCTGATGAAAGGCTTTGTGGACGCGGTGCAGCAGCGACGGGCGGCGGGGGATGTGGCGGCGCTGGATGTCACCCTGGCCCAGGTGGCCTATAGCGAAGCTCTGATGGTCGAAGCGGCCAGCGCCAGCCAGTTGGCCGAGGCCGAGGCGGCGTTGCAGGCGGTGAGCGGTTTGACGGCGGCATCATGGCCGACCTTGCCCGGCGAACTGGCCTCCGCGCCGGCTTCGGTGGATGCCTCCCTGCTTCAGCGGCTGCCCGGGTTAGCCGTGTTGCGCAGTCAGATGGAGGCCGCCAGGGCCAGGATCAAGGTGGCAGAGCGGCAGGGGCAGATCGACCCCACCGTGGGGATTCGCGCCGGCCGTGACGATTCCGACACCCTGCTGGGGCTGAGTCTCGAAATTCCCCTGTTTGTGAGAAACAACTACAAGGCACAGGTGCGGGAAGCCTCGCACGAGGCGGTGGCACAGGAGATGGCCTATCGGGATGCCTACCGCCGCGCCGAGGCCCGCCTTGAAGGGGCACTGGGCCGATTCCAACACACCAGCAGCGCCTGGCTCACCTGGGGTGAGACAGGTCAGGCCGCGCTGCGTGAGCAGATGGGGCTGCTGGAGCAGATGTGGCAGGCCGGTGAGTTGAGTGCCACCGATTTCCTTATTCAAACCAAACAGAACATTGACACCCAGGCAACGGCCACCGAGCTGCTGGGCGAGGTGTGGCGTTCCGCCATCGCCTGGCTCGCGGCTTCGGGGCAGGTTGAGTTGTGGTTGGGGCTGAGTGATCAGTCCGTTGAAAAGAGTGCTGGAGAGAGAAAATGAAAAACGCGTTGGTATTAGTCGCACTGCTGGGCCTGGCCGGCCCGACCCTTACCCTGGCCGGGAACGATGGCCACAATCACGCCCATGAAGAGGAGGAGATCAGCCTGGATGATTTCTCCGATATCGATTTTGGTGAGGAGGATCACGCCGAAGCGGGGCACGATCATGGGGAAGAAGGTCACGGCCATGAGGCGGATGAGCACGGCCACGGTGATGAGGCTGAAGGAGATGGCCACGGTCACGGCCACGGTCATGGGGAAGAGGCGACGGAGGCGAAGCTGAATCAGACGCAGCGCCGCCTGGCCAATATTGAAACGATGGTGGTGGTTGAACGCGCTTTGGGGGAGGCCATCAGCGCCCCCGGCGAGGTCAAACTCAACGCCTACCGCACCAGCAAGGTCACGCCACGCATCCCGGCGCAGGTGATGAAGCGCCATGTGCAACTGGGGGATCACGTCAAGAAGGGCCAGCCTCTGGTCAGCCTCTCCAGCGTGGAGATGGCGGAAGCTCAGGGGGCGCTAATGGAGGCCAATGTGGAGCTGCGGCGGGTGGAGAAGCTGGGGCGCAAAGTGGTGGCCGAGAAACGTTTCGTGACGGCCCAGATCGCCTATCAGCAGGCCTATGCCAAGGTCAGCGCTTACGGTATGACCAAAAAGCAGATCGAATCGCTGGTGAAGATGGGGGACGCCTCCCGAGCCACGGGTGAGTTCCGCCTGCTGTCGTTTCAGAATGGCACGGTGATCAGCGACGATTTCGTCGTCGGTGAATTGGTGGAGCCGGGCCATGTGTTGATGGAGATCAGCGACGAGTCGGTGCTGTGGGTCGAGGCGCGCCTGACACCGGAAGACGCTGGCCGCATCAAACTGGGGGCCCCGGCACGGGTGCAGGTCGGTTCACGCTGGATCAGTGGCAAGGTGGTGCAGGCGCGCCATACGCTGGATGCCACCACGCGCACGCTGGCCGTGCATCTGGAGGTGGCCAATGCCGATGATTCGCTCCACCCGGGTGAGTTCGTCAACGTGGTGATCGAAAGCGATCAGCAGAAGTCAGGCATCGTCGTGCCGGTGGATGCGGTGCTGCGCAGCGCCGATGGTGACTGGCAGGTGTTTGTGGAGAGTGCCCCTGGCAGCTTTGAGCCGCAGGAGGTTGTGGTGCTCGACAGCGTCGGCGATCTGCTGTTGATCGATGGCATCAGCGAAGGCACCACCATCGTTGGCAAGGGGGCGTTTTTCGTCCAGTCAGAGATGGCCAAGGGCGGCTTCGATCCGCACAACCATTGATTGATCAGGAGAGAACCCCATGTTGAATCGTTTGATCGACTGGTCAGTCACCAACCGCCTGTTGGTGGTGATTGCCCTGCTGGCGCTGACGGCGTCAGCGACCATGATTATTCCCAAGCTGAACCTCGATGCCTTTCCCGATGTGACCAATGTGCAGGTCTCCATCAACACCGAAGCGCCGGGGCTGGCGTCGGAAGAGGTGGAGCAGCTCATCACCTTCCCTATCGAGGCGGTGATGTATGCCCTGCCTGACGTGGAGCAGGTGCGCTCCATCTCCAAAACCGGCCTGTCGGGCATTACGGTGGTCTTCAAGGAAGGCACTGACATTTACTTTGCCCGTCAACTGGTATTCGAGCGGCTGCAGTCGGCCAAAGAGCTGATTCCGGACGGGGTGGGCACGCCGGAGATCGGCCCCAACACCTCGGGGCTGGGGCAGGTCTATCAGTACCTCCTGGTGGCTGATGCAGACACCGGCCTGGATGCCATGGCGCTACGCAGCCTCAATGACTGGATCGTCAAGCTGTTGCTGATGCCGGTGGACGGGGTGACCGATGTGCTCTCTTTCGGGGGCGAGGTGCGTCAGTACCAGGTTAATCTCGATCCTTCGCGCTTGCTGGCCTACGGCCTGAACCAGCAGGATGTGGTGAGTGCGCTGGAGAACAACAACGCCAACGCCGGCGGCTGGTATATGGACCGTGGCCAGGAGCAGTTGGTGATTCGCGGCGTGGGCTGGTTGAGCCACGACGAGAAGGGGCTGGAGGAGTTGCGCCAGATTCCCCTCAAGGTGGTGGATGGCACGGTGGTGATGTTGTCTCAGGTGGCCACCGTCGAGCTGGGCCACGAGATACGCCAGGGGGCGGTCACCATGACGCGCCGCGACGCGCAGGGGCAGCCCGAGCCGCTGGGCGAGGTGGTCTCCGGCATCGTTCTCAAACGCATGGGCTCCAATACCAAGGCGACCATTGACGGCATCAATGATCGCGTTGCCCTGATTCAGCAGGCGTTGCCTGAAGGGGTCCATTTTGATCCGTTCTACGACCAGTCAGATCTGATCACCCAGGCGGTGCAGACCGTGGTGGATGCACTGTTGCTGGCTTTTGTGTTCATCGTCGTGGTGCTGGCGCTGTTTCTGATGAATCTGCGCGCCACCTTTCTGGTGTTGATCTCCATTCCCATCTCCATCGGTATCGCGCTGATGATCATGGCCTGGTTCGGCCTGTCAGCCAATTTGATGTCACTGGGGGGGATCGCTGTCGCTATCGGTATGTTGGTGGACGGCTCAGTGGTGATGGTGGACAACATGTTCAAGCATCTGTCCCACCCGGACGCTGAGCACGACAAAGAGGTCCGCGCGCGGGTGGCGGGGGAGGATACCGATCCCCACGATGTGACGCGCGACGAGAGCGGCATCGCGCTGCGTTTGCAGGAGGCGGGGAAAGAGGTGGTACGGCCGATCTTCTTCGCGGCCTCCATTATTCTGGTGGTGTTCATGCCGCTCTTCAGTTTTGAGGGGGTGGAAGCGAAACTGTTTCAACCCATGGCGGTGAGCATCATGCTGGCGATTGTGGCGGCGGTGCTGGTGGCGTTGATCATTGTGCCGGCGCTGGCCAGTTACATGTTTCGTCACGGCGTTCGGGAGAAGGAGAGCTTCGTCCTCAAACCGCTGGACGGGCTCTATCGCCGGGGGCTGAGCTGGGCGCTGCGTCAAACCAAGGTGGTGGTGGGAAGTGCGGCGCTGCTGCTGGTGGGGGCGTTGGCGCTGTTGCCCCAGCTGGGCACGGAGTTTGTGCCGGAGCTGGAGGAGGGCACCATCAACCTGCGCGTCACCCTGGCCCCCTCGGCCAGTCTGGAGACGGCGCTGTCGGTGGCTCCCAAATTGGAGAAAATGTTGCTGGAGTTCCCCGAGGTGACCTACGCCCTGAGCCGCATTGGCCGGGCGGAGATCGGCGGTGACCCGGAGCCGGTGAACAATATCGAGATCTACATCGGCCTCAAACCCGTGGCGCAGTGGACCAGTGCCAGTAATCGACAGGCCTTGCAGGGGCTGATGGAGCAGAAGCTGGAGCAACATCCCGGCCTGCTGCTGAACTTCTCCCAGCCCATAGCCACCCGTGTGGATGAGCTGCTCTCGGGGGTTAAGGCGCAGCTGGCCATCAAGCTGTTTGGACCCGATCTGGCGGTGTTGGCCGAGAAGGGCCAGGCCATTGAGAAAGTGATTCAGGGGGTCGATGGGGCTCGCGATGTGGCCATGGAGCAGATCGCCGGTGAGGCGCAGCTCGTAGTGCGCCCTGATCGCGCTCAGTTATCACGGTTTGGCCTCGCCGTGGGCGACGTCATGGCGGTGGTGCGTGACGGCCTGGGTGGTCGTGCTGCCGGGCAGATCATCAACGGCAATGAGCGTTATGACATCTACGTTCGCCTCGATGAGGTCTTTCGCGCCGACCCCAGTGCCATCGCCAATCTGCGCCTGCAATCGCCCGCCGGGCCGTGGGTGCGTTTGGGGGATGTGGCGCAGATCAGTATCGAATCGGGGCCGCCCCAGGTGCGGCGGGACGATGTGCAGCGCCGGGTGGTGATTCAGGCCAATGTGCAAGGGCGTGATATGGGCAGTGTGGTGGCCGATATTCGCCAGGCCATTGCGGATCAGGTGGCCTTGCCTGCCGGTTACTCGGTGGATATTGGCGGTCAGTTTGAGAACCAGCAGCGGGCGCAGAAGCGCCTGAGCATGGTGGTGCCACTGTCGCTGGCGTTGATCGCGTTGCTGCTCTATTTCGCCTTTAACTCGGTGGGGCAGGCGATGTTGATTCTGGTCAACGTGCCGCTGGCGGTGATCGGTGGCGTCTTTTCCCTCTACATTTCCGGCCAATACCTGTCGGTGCCCAGCTCCATCGGTTTTATTACCCTGTTTGGGGTGGCGGTGCTCAATGGCGTGGTGATGGTGGAGAGCATCAATCAGCGCATCAGCGATGGTCTGTCGGTGGCGGATGCGGTGTTCAGCGGCGCAACGTCACGCCTGCGACCGGTGTTGATGACGGCAATTACCTCGGCTCTGGGGCTGATTCCCATGCTGATGTCCACCGGCGTGGGGGCGGAGATCCAGAAACCGCTGGCGACGGTGATCGTCGGCGGCCTGTTAACAGCCACCTTCTTGACGCTGTTTGTCTTGCCGACGTTGTTTGCCTGGTTCTCCAAAGGCAAACTGGCGGACATGCGCTAGCGTGCTGGCGAGGGCTCCCTGCGTTGCGTGCGGAGGGAGCCCGTTGCTTACTCAATCCATTTTGCAGGTAGACGGGCTATGGCACATGACCACCATCACGACATAGAGAGCATGGGCGACCGCCGTCTGGGCTGGGCGATTGCCATCAATATGTTGCTGACGCTGGCGCAGATTGTGGGGGGCATCGTCTCTGGCAGTCTGGCTCTGATTGCTGATGCCTTGCATAACTTCAGTGATGCCGCCTCGCTGTTGATCGCCTGGGTGGCGCGCCGCATCGGCCGCCAGCCGCCGGACAGTTTCAAAACGTTTGGCTATAAACGGGCGGAGGTGATTGCGGCGCTAATTAACCTGGTGACGCTGGTGATTGTCGGCCTCTACCTGATTTATGAAGCGCTGTGGCGGATCTACGAGCCGCAGATCATCGAAGGCTGGATGGTTGTGGTTGTGGCCGGCATTGCGCTGGTGATCGATGTGGCGACGGCGATACTGACCTACACCATGTCGAAACACAGTCTCAATATTCGTGCGGCTTTTCTGCATAACGTCTCTGATGCTCTGGCCTCGCTGGGGGTGATGATCGCTGGCAGTCTGATTATTCTCTACGAGTGGTACTGGACCGATACGGCGCTGACGCTGCTTATCGCCGCCTACGTGCTCTACCAGGCGGCTACCCTGCTGCCCGAGACCATTCACATCCTGATGCAGGGGACGCCGGAAGGGATCGATATCCACGAGGTGGTGAAAACCATGGAAGCCGTCGATGGCGTCTCCAACGTTCACCACATCCACCTCTGGCAACTGGATGAGCACCACAATGCGCTGGAGGCTCATGTGGTCATCGATGATTTCAGCCAGACGCAGCGTGTCAAACTGGCACTTAAAGCGATTCTGGAACAGCGCTTTGATATCAGCCACTCAACCCTGGAATTTGAGACGGTCCACTGCGACAGCCCGTGCTACTGAGCCCGTTTTCCAGACGCTGCTTATTCAGCTTCATTTTGCCTCTGATTTGACTGGTTTGACTGGCCAGGTTGTTGAACTTTGCCTCCCCTCCGGCTGATATTTTGCTCAGCCCGGTTGTTGTTCAGCTCTGTTTGTTCTCTATAACTGGGCCTTTTTCCTTTGTTGGTTTTATCTGTAACTCATTGTTGTTTATCAATATTTGTCTGATTTATTAAGCTGGAATCTGTTTCGGCCTGGCCCTGTTTTTTTATTTGCCGTTATTGGTAACACGAATGTTGATTTCGTATTATTTTCAGTGTTACGATAGTTATCAATCGTGCTACTTGTGTGTTGAAACACAGGTTTTGCGGATCGATAGCCAGGTGACCGGACGGGGGGTAAGCCTCCTCTCTGTCCGGTCTTTTTTCTGGCTTGATGGGGTGCTGAGGCGTGGACGGAAAGGAGAGACACAATGGTTTGTGATTCAACCTATCATCGGCATGTTCACCGCAAGGTGACTCACACTCATGCTCATCGTCACGATGATGAGCACCACACGCACAGTCACGATGAAGAGGTTCAGGGGGAGCATACCCATGAACACACCCACGAAGAGGTGGAGCATGCCCATGAGCATGTACACGACGATGGTCACCATGATCATCATCACGATTAGTTGTTTCAAATTAAATTAAAAACAAGACCACGAGGGAGGTCATATTCCATGTCGGAAGTTAAATTTAGAAATGTTCTGCTGGCAGCTACCAGTGTATCGATGCTGATGGGAGGCGTTTCAACGGCCCATGCTCACGGTGAATCCATTCGCGGTGGCGGTGCCGGCAGTATTAATGCGGTAGGGGCGACGATTCTGGAAGAGAAGGTGATTGGCCTGCGTTGGGATGCGCGCCGTTACGAGACGTTTACCGATCAGCAGCTGATCGACTTCAAAGCACAGGGTGAAGACGTTCACATGCACTCCAGTGAGGATGCCTACTTTCTCTCCTTTGGCTTCCCCGTCAATGAGGATATGGACATCAACCTCATGCTGCAATACAACAACTTCAAGGGCTTCAAAGATAACGGGGATGGCAACGCCAATGCCTGTTTTGCTAATACGCCCGCCGTGGTTGGTGATCCGAGTACCGCGAACTGTATCTCCCCCACCAAGGAATCCCCCGGCATCGGTGATACATTGGTCACGGGCCGCTACCGTTTCTTCAATGACGGTGACAATCAGTGGACTTCGATTTTTGGTGTCATCCTTCCCACCGGGAAAATCACGAATAAAACAGACGGTGGCGAGATCATCGGTACCCACAACCAGCCCGGCAGTGGCGCGATTACCTTTCAGGGTGGTGTGGCCTACAGCGGTCACTTGACCGAAGCCATCGCGCTGGATGCAGATGTACTCTACCGCTTTGGTACTCAGGGTGCGAAGCAGTTCCGTTCCGGTAATTCCTGGCAGTTTGATGTGGCCGCCAGCTTTGCCCACCACAGCTCTGTTGTTCCCGTTCTGGAGCTGAACGGTATCTTTTTCGATCAGGACATTGAGAATGACGAGATCAAGGCAAACAGTGGCGGTGATGTGGTCTACCTCTCCCCCGGTATCAATTTCAAGATCGGTGACAAGCAGGGTATCTACACCAACTTCTCTTATCCTGTTTATCAGGAGCTGACGGGCATCTCGAACGATGAGAAATACCGCTGGAGCCTGGGTTGGAGTACGTCGCTTTAATCAGCAGCGGAGATCATTATGAAGCATAAGCCGTGGTTTAATCGTTTGTTAACCAGGGTAGTCATGATGACCGGGATGGTGGGTGCTGCGGCACCCGCCTTCGCTCATTTTCAGATGATTATCCCTTCCGATGAGATCGTCTCGGCCGGTGAGAGCCGGACCCTCAACCTTGACCTCATGTTTACCCATCCCTTTGAGGGCATGGGGCTGGATATGAAGCCGCCGGCGCGTTTTGGTGTCTGGGTGGCGGGCAGGGAACTCGATCTGCTTAGCACGCTGCAACCCAGTCGCTACCAGGACCGTGTGGGTGATAACTACTCGGCCTACCAGGCCAGTTATAAAATTCGCAAGCCGGGTGACCATCTCTTTTTCGTCGAGCCAAGCCCTTATTGGGAGGGTGCGGAAGATCGCTTTATCATCCACTACACCAAAACCGTCGTAAATGCCTTTGGCATGGAGGAGGGCTGGGATCACGAACTCGGGCTCAAGGCCGAGATTGTGCCGCTGACACGGCCTTATGGTTTATGGACCAATAATCTGTTTCGGGGGGTTGTGAAACTCAACGGCCAGCCGGTACCTTTTGCTCGCGTTGAGGTGGAGTATTTCAACGACAAGGGTGAGGTGACGGCACCGGCCGACCCTTTCATCACCCAAATCGTTAAAACCGATGCCAATGGTGTGTTCTCCTACGCCATGCCCAAAGCGGGTTGGTGGGGAATGGCGGCGCTGATGGAAAGTGGTGAGACCATGGACCACGAAGGCAAGGCCTACCCTGTCGAGCTGGGGGCGGTACTGTGGATCAAGACGCACGATATTGAGGATAAGTAGACGTATGACCAGCTCGTTTAGTTTTGCCCGCCTGTCACTGTCATGGAAGCTGCTGGTGACGGGCTTTGTCATTATGCTGGGCAGTGGTTACCTTGCTGCTGTGCTTAATGCCGCCCTGTCGGTGGGGATGGACCCTCAGGCCATCTCTGATCACTACGCAGACAAGAGCCTCTCGGGTGCTGAAGCGGCGGCCATTGCCGAACAGGGTTTTGCCGAAGAGGAGTTTTCGTTCGACGACGAAGATGATGACATGGCTGACATGGATATGGGGAGCATGGGGGAGATGGCCGGTATGGGTCACTCCCAAATGGATATGTCCGGTATGGACCACGGTGACATGGGCGGCATGGATCACGGCGCTGCCATGAGCGGTGACGATACCCTGCCACCGCAGATTCTGGCCCAGGTCTCCCATGTGCATCTGCTGACCTTCTCGCTCTTGCTGTTGGCCATGGGGGGACTGGCGTGCCTGACGCAGTTGACGGAAACAGTCAAAGCGGTAACTGTATCGCTGCTGTTTCTGGGGATGTGGGGCGACATTCTCAGCCTTAACCTGGTGCGCTTCGTCTCCGGCAGTTTTGCCTATTTAACCGTGGCCATGGGCACCACCATTGGCCTCTGCTTCGCCTTTATCTTATTTCGGGTGTTGTGGGAGCTGTGGCTACAAAGAACGTCTGATTGATGTGGGCAGCAGCGCGAGGGAGCCGCTGTCACGTTTGTATAAAAATAATGGAGAAATCACCAATGAATTTGAGTCGTAATCGTGCACTGTCCTACCTGTTTGCGCCGCTGCTGGCGCTGAGTCTGGGGCTGGGAATCAGCCCGAGTGCCGAGGCCCACAAGGGGCACGCCGGCCCCATGGTCCACTTTATGAAGAGCAAGGCGGCACTTAAGCAGATGTTGCCCGCCGGCGTGCGTATCACCAAGCGCAAACAGCCCCTGAGTGATGACGCAGTGGAGTGGGCCGAGACCCAGTACGGCGTTGATCTCGACAGCAAAATCTACAGCTACTATCTCGCCACCGACAAGGCCGACAAGTCTTTCAGAGGGGCGGCCTACGTGAACCAGATGCACTATCGTCATGGTGATCTGAAATTCGCTGTGGGCATCGATGCCAACCAGCGCGTCACGCAAGTGGCGATTCTGGGGATCAATGAGAAGTACGTGGTCGATTTCGAGGGCAACGTGGGCACCGGCCTGATTGCCGATTATGCCGGGTTGTCTCTTGATGAGCTGGTGGCCAAAGCCAAAGCGCTGGCCTCCTCGGATAAAGCCACGCGGGAGTTTGCTGCTGCCGTGCGCGATGCCGCCGTATTGCTCGCTGCCTTTACCCGTTAAGCCACCATTTTCCCTTCTGCCCAGCGCCGGAGCTTCGCCTCCGGCGTTTTCGTTATTCCATCCTTGATGGTCTCTCTTTTCCTCATTGCCAGGTGCCTTTTGCGGGTCCAATTTCGGTAGCACGAATGTTGATTTAGTATTACCGTGCGTGCTACGATAAATTCCATCGTGTCACTGGCAAGCCTTTGGGTGCAGGTATGTTTTGGGTCTTAGGTCTTCGTG
>JALTMR010000473.1 GCA_027001525.1 Gammaproteobacteria bacterium | reverse complement strand
GGTCGTTCACCGTTCACCGCCCGTGGCCAGTGTGCCGCGACGAGGTAAATACAAACTGTTGGCCATTGGCACCTCAACCGGCGGCCCGGTGGCATTGCAGCAGGTGCTGACCAAATTGCCGGCCCACTTTCCCCTCCCCATTGTTTTGATTCAGCATATGCCCGCTACCTTTACCCCCGCGTTTGCCGAGCGTTTGAACAAGCTTTGCGCCATCAATGTAAAAGAGGCGGAAGACGGTGACATGCTAACGGTGGGCACGGCCCTGTTGGCCCCCGGAGGCAAGCAGATGGTGCTGAGCAAACAGGGCGCGCAGGTGGTGGTACGCATCCGGAAAAGTGATGCGGGTCAGACCTATAAACCCAGTGTTGATACCACCTTTGCCTCTGCTGCCGAAGTGTTTGGCGGCGATGTATTGTCCGTGGTGCTGACCGGCATGGGGGCGGATGGCCGCGAAGGTGCGCGGTTGCTCAAAAGCAAGGGCTCAACGGTGTGGGCGCAGGATGAAGCCTCCAGCGTGATCTATGGCATGCCTGCGGCCATTGCCGAGGCCGGTTTGGCGGACCGGATTCTGGCCCTCGACGACGTGGCTGGCGACCTCGTTGACGTGACGTAGGGGCCGCCGCAGCGCATGGACGTCTTGACCATCATAGGGCTGATTATCGGCTTTGGCGCCATCATCGTTGGCAACATTCTCGAAGGGGGGCATACCAGCTCCCTGGTTCAGCTGACCGCCTTGTTGATTGTGAGCGGCGGTACCGTGGGCGCGGTGATGGTGCAGACGCCGGTGCCGGTCTTTGTGCGCTCGTTGAAGATGGTGGGCTGGGTGCTGTTTCCTCCCAAGGTGGAGCAGCGCCAGGCCATCGAGAAAATTATCAGCTGGAGTAATATCGCCCGTAAAGAGGGCTTGCTGGGGCTGGAGTCTCTGGTGGAGGCCGAGACAGACCCCTTTGCCCGCAAGGGCCTGCAACTGCTGGTGGATGGCTCGGAGCCGGAGTCCATTCGCGGCATTCTGGAAGTGGAGATTGACGTCAAGGAGCACTTCGACACCCAGGCCGCCAAAGTGTATGAGGGCATGGGCGGCTATTCGCCCACCATTGGCATTATCGGGGCGGTAATGGGCCTGATTCACGTCATGAATAACCTGGCCGACCCGAGCAAGTTGGGGCCGGGGATTGCGGTGGCATTTGTGGCCACCATCTACGGCGTGGGGCTGGCAAACCTGCTGTTTCTGCCCATGGCCAGCAAGCTCAAGGCGGTGGTGCACAACCAGACCCAGTTTCGTGAAATGGTGATCGAGGGGGTCGTCTCCATCGCCGAGGGGGAGAACCCCCGCAATATCGAGACCAAGCTTCAGGGGTATCTCAACTAGCCTGGCGTTGTCCAGCTCTCACTGCTCCCCGGATTTGCAGGATCCTAAGCCCTTCAGCACCTCCCGACGAGGGTCTGGTTCTTGTTCCGGGCACGGTAATTGCTCAACTCCATGGAGCAGTCAATATTTTGGCTGAGCAGAGTCCGGGCAGGCGCTATACGGTGAGTTATGGCACGTAGAAAAAAGCAGCAAGAGCATGAGAATCATGAGCGATGGTTGGTCTCCTATGCCGACTTCATCACGCTGCTCTTCGCCTTTTTTGTTGTCATGTACTCCATCTCCTCCGTGAATGAGGGCAAGTACCGCGTGCTCTCTGACGCCATGATCACGGCGTTCAGTTCGCCCTCAAAGAGCCTTGAACCGATTCAGATCGGGGAGCCCATCAAAATGCCGCTCGATATGAGGAAGGGGATCGGCATCGAATCGGTGAAAATTCCTCACATCAGCCTGCCGGTGGAGGAGCAACCCGTCGTTAAAGTGGACGAGCGCTCCATGCAGACCGAGCAGGACAAAAAGAACATGCAGTCCATTTCGGACAAGATTATGGAGGCGATGTCCGGATTGATCGACACCGACCAGATCAAGGTGCGGCGCACTGATAAATGGATAGAGGTGGAGATCAGCTCCAAGATTCTGTTTCAGAGCGGCGGTGCTCTGTTGCAGTACGAAGCCGTGCCGGTGCTGGTGGATCTGGCCAAAATACTGCGCCAGTTTCCCAACAGTGTGCGGGTGGAGGGCTTTACCGACAACCTGCCCATCAGTACCGATGTTTTTCCCTCCAACTGGGAGTTGTCTGCGGCCCGGGCCGCCAGCGTTGTGCACCTCTTTACCGACGAAGGCGTTGATCCGACCCGGCTGGCGGCCATTGGCTACGGAGAGTATCGCCCCATCGCTGATAACAGCACGCCCCAGGGGCGCATCCGTAATCGCCGGGTGGTGGTGTTTATTCTGTCAGAGGAGGCAGAGCGGCTCTACAACCGGGCGGCGGATGATGCGACCCGCTTCGGCCCCGAAGAGGCGAATGTGGATCTGGATGTGAACCCGGCACCGAAACCCTCCCTCGCCCTGCCCGAAGGGCTGGAGGGGATTGTGCGCGAAAATGTTGATATCAACGACGCCCAATTTGAATCGATCATCAACAGTTTGCGTCCTCCAGAACTTGATATTCCACCGCGCGACTCTGGAGGCACCCCATGAGGGTCTGGGCAGTGGCAAACCAGAAAGGGGGGGTGGGGAAAACCACCACAGCGGTGACCCTGGGCGGTCTGTTGGCGCAGCGCGGTTTGCGCACTCTGCTGGTCGACACCGATCCGCATGGTTCCATGACCACCTATTTTCGCTATAGCCCGGATGAGCTGGAACTGAGCGTCTACTCCCTATTTG